>JAAEMC010001032.1 GCA_024225895.1 Desulfobacteraceae bacterium
TATGAAAAAGCTTTCTGAGTGTACCGTACTAATCGTTGATGATGCTGTTGCAAATATTGATACCCTTATTTTCGCTTTGGATGATAGTTATGACATCAATGTGGCATTGGATGGGACTACCGCTCTTGAATCAATTGAAATGCAAAAGCCGGATCTTATCCTTTTGGATATCAATATGCCTGGAATTGACGGGTTCCAAGTTTGCTCACAGCTCAAAGAATCTGAGAAATATCAGTCGATTCCCATTATCTTTTTAACCGGACTGTCATCAGTAGAAGACAAAACCAGGGGGTTTGAGCTAGGGGCAGTGGATTATATAACTAAGCCCTTTGATATTAATGAAGTTAAGGCCAGGGTAAAGACTCATCTGGAGCTGGAAGTGGCGCGTCATGAGCTTAAAAATCATAATCAGCTTTTGGAACAACGGGTGCTTGAGCGCACCAGGGAATTGGCCATTACCCAGGATATTACCATACAGTCCCTGGCCTCTCTGGCAGAGACAAGGGACAATGAAACCGGTGGCCACATCATGCGGACCCGCCGCTATGTTAAAATTTTGGCACAACACCTGGTTGCTAATCCAAGGTTCTCAGATATATTAACCCCGGATTATATTGAATTGCTTTATAAAACAGCGCCTTTGCATGATATTGGAAAGGTAGGCATCCCTGATAGCATACTGTTAAAGCCGGATACACTGACAGATGAAGAGTTTGATGTGATGAAAAAACATACTGTTTTAGGCAAGGAAGCCCTGGATAAGGCAAAAGAGACTTATGGCGTAAGTGATACTCCCGGTTTTATCAAAATGGCACGGGATATTGTCGTCTCCCACCATGAAAGGTGGGATGGTACCGGGTATCCTCAAAATCTTGCTAAAGAGGATATCCCGTTGTGCGGGAGGCTGATGGCTGTGGCAGACGTCTATGATGCCCTGGTCACAAAAAGGGTATACAGGCCGGCTCTTTCCCATGAAATAGCCGTTGAAACCATTGTTGCCGGCAAATCAACTCAATTTGACCCGGATATTGCAGATGCTTTTGTTGAACTGGCAGATGCGTTTAAAGAAATCTGTAGCGCCTATTCAGATGATGCTGGATAGACCGGATTATTTATCAATGGTTTTTTAATACTGCCGACATTTTTATAAGAGGCCAGCTTAATGATTAAATATCGCTGAAGTATCCTCCAAATATTTCATTTAGAATCAAAAAAAGAGTATTAAAGAAATAAAAATTCATTAAATCCCCGGCAATGTGTGTAATTTTTACACGCATTGCGATCTTCACATTCATTTCCCCGTTATCGTTGCTAATAATCGCATATCCAAGGCCAAATCCTAAATAATCAATGGGATGGTATATTAATTGCTGAACTACCAAAGCTTATGAAAAGAAAAAAAATAATAGTTGCTTCTTGGAAAGCTGATTTCGATGATATCATTAAATTATAAGTTTATTTTTAACCGGTAGAAGCAAGCGGTTGCGCGGTTGAAAATGGCAAAGGGAAAGCATATGGAAATTGAGGAACAAGACAAAGTGGAATTTATTATTGATGCCCAAACATCGGCGGCTTATTTTTTTGAAGCTGTAGATTTGGCAGGTTCCACAACATCGCTTGCACAATTGAAAATGTTTGTAAACAATGCACCAAAGCAAGTGAGAGGGGAAAAGGAATATTTTTATCTTAAAGGCCTGTTAACCGGCAGAAGTCAGCATGAGGTACCAAGCAGTCAAGTGCCGATGCCTTTGGAAGAATTGGAAAACTATATTTATGATGCACCGGACAGTGTCAGGGAGACAAAGGAATATTATTTTCAACTTGGTCTGTTTGACGGCAGGATGATGCATGAGATGAATCCTATGGAAACCCGGATAACAAAAAAACAAAAATCACAAGTGTGATATGAAAATGTTGAAAACAAAAATAACTATTATTCTTTTTTTAATTGTGTTGCTCTGCCCCATGGGGATGGGTGTGATGATTGCGGGAAATTTCAAGGGAGCCGGCAGTGATGAAAAGACATTAAAGGAAAAGTTCAATGAGTCTTTAATCGAAGTGCTGCCCATGTCCTCCGACCAGATCCGAACATTGAAAAAGAGGATCAGCGGCACGGAAAAGGCCATGCGCAATGTTCCGCCGCCAAAGATCACTTCAAAAACCAAGCGTCTTTCCCTTTCGCCTGGGACCACAACCTGTGTGGTATCACTTGTTGCCGGGTATGTTTCATCTCTGGTTTTTTATGATGTGACAGGGGCGTCTTGGCCTGTGACCAGTGTGACCAACGGCAATCAAAATCATTTTGCGGTCACAAGGCCCCAGGTGCTACCCGGCAACCTGTTGACAGTCAGTGCCCTGACCGAGCATGGGGATACCAACCTGGTCATTACCCTGGAAGGGCATGATATCCCGGTAATAATTCAATTGAAAACCATTGATCGAGTATTGGGAAAAGAGAGCAGAACCGATGCATTGATTGCTTTCCAGGTCGAGCACAGGGGGCCCTATGCCAAAGATCCGGTATTTGATGATCCCATTGAAACCAGTATCGATGATATAATGCTTTCCTTTGTTGACGGCGTCCCTCCGGCAGGGGCAACCAAAGTGGATCTGGCCCCTGCAAAACAAGGAATCAATGTATGGTCTTATGACACATATCTTTATTGCCGGAGCAGATATTCCCTGGTTTGGCCGGCCTGGAACCAGGAAGCATCCAGCGCTGGGGGTGATTTCAAGGTTTACCGGCTGCCAAAGGTTCCCAGCATCATGTTTTCAATCAACGGCCAATACATTACATTGGATATATGACAGGATATTGAAATGGCAAAAAAACAATTGATGGAAAATGCAAAACAATGGCGCGTCGTCGCTTTTATCGTAGTGATTGCTGTTGCATTTTTTGTATTCATTTCTCTGGTATATTATAAGAAAAACCATAAAACACCTGCCCAGGTCTCAACAAAATCAGCCAAACCCCATGTCAGTGGAGTTATCGGGGGCGGTGCCGGAAGCGAACAATATAATGCTGATTTGAGAAAATATGGTTCCAGAGAGGCTGAAAAGGCCGAAAGACGTGGACAGTCCTATATTCCGCCCGTGATCAAGGAAAGAGAAGAAAAGGTTATCAAGGCGTTTGAAGATATGGGGGTTCCCAAACCGCCTGTGATCCAAAAACCAGTCCCCAAAAAAAGGATTCAAATGCCGGCCAAGCAGGTGGTGGTGGAAAAAAAGGAGACCCAGCGGGAGAAGATTTTAAAATCAGCCATTTTAGGAGAGATTGATCAAATATCCGGTAAGCTTTCTTATTCCGGGCACAGCACAAAAGTTTTTGAGAAGATCAAGTCCGAGACCAGCGAAGTTAAAGTCGTGACAAAAGCTGTGAACCGCGTTGCCGCGGATAACTCAGAAGATAAAATTGGCTCTGTTGACAATTTATATCAAACCCTTGTAAAGCCGGGTGATGTCTTTTATGCAGTGAACAACCAGACCTTAAATTCCGATATCCCCGCCGGGGTGGGCACTGCTACAATTTTATCCGGAAACTTAAAAAATGCCAGGGTCATTGGCCGGTTTTCTCAGGAAAACGAACACTTAGTACTGGAGTATAACAAGCTTGTCATGCCGGACGGTACTTTTTATAATATTACCGGCTATGCGGTTGATCCCTCCAATCTTTCAGCCGGTGTCAGAACCTCGGTGGATCATCACTATATTCAGAGATGGGGCGGACTTTTAGCTGCCAGTTTTCTGGAAGGCTTTGGCCAGGCAGTGGAACAATCAGGCTCCACCTCTATTTTTTCCTTGGATTCCAATTCTGTTGTGCAAACCTATCCGGAATACGACACTGGGGAACAGGCCTGGGTTGCCGCAGGCAAGATCGGAGAAAAACTTGCGGATCAGGTTGCAAATAACTTTAACCGCTCCCCCACCGTCATTCTCAATACCGGGGAACCCATTGGGGTGTTAATCATTGATATTAAAAAAGACAGTTAGTCTGGATATTTCATCTCGTGAAATATCCGGGTTAGATTGAAACAAGGAGAAAAAAATGGAAAACCATGACAATCATGCCAACCAGAAGAAAGGCGCAAATGAATCAGACGGGTTCGACCTGCTGGACGATGGTTATGCCAACTCTTCAGGGGGTGGTTATGAAAATGATGGATTTTCTGAAGACCGGGAATTTGATGAAGATGAGCAAGGATTTTTGGGCGATGAAAATTCTTATGAAGAAGATCCGGATTACGGCCAAGAGAATCAAAAAGGCTTTGGATTAAAAAAAATTGTATTGGTCATGGGGATTGTAATGGCATGTGGTTTAGGGTTTATTATAATCCAAACCCTGTTTTTTCAAAAAAGCGCACGCACAGCTCAACGGTTTGAGAACAATCTTAAGCACCAGCCATTGCCACCACCGTCACCACAAAGCACCGAACAAAACAAGCAGGCATCCCTCAAGCCCCTGGCGATTAATTCAGCTAATAATTTATCTTTGACAGCCAATACTCCCTCAGTCAACGTTGAAAAGACAAACAAATCACTACCTGAAATTGGTGTTGCAAATACTCCTAAAACAGACCAGACCATTACGTCTTATACAGACAA
The DNA here is from genome assembly GCA_024225895.1 of Desulfobacteraceae bacterium. Lineage (GTDB taxonomy): Bacteria > Desulfobacterota > Desulfobacteria > Desulfobacterales > Desulfobacteraceae > JAAEMC01. The sequence goes on from JAAEMC010001032.1 coordinate 4,606, forward strand.
CACCCTTTTGGCCAGACTGGAAGAACGTCTGGATTTGATAGAGGCAAACCAGAAAAAGGTTTTTGTGCAATTTGATAAAACCAGTCAAAAAAGCCATGAAGCAAACGCGTTAAAAGAGGTTGTCAAACGAAAGGAACAAAGAATCCGGGATCTTGAAGCCCAGATTCAAAATGTCGGACAAAAGTCCAAAAAAGACCGGCAAGCGCTGGAAGATCTCAAGGAAATTCAAGGAAAATACAATTGGCTGCGCCATCAGTATGCCCAAAAAAAAGAGGAAAACCAAAAGCTTCTATCCCAGATCAGTCTGTTGGAAGGGGCGTCAAAAAGGGCATTTGAAAATTTCATAAAAGAGTGGAAATTATCCGGTATATCAGGCAAGCGGGTCATTTTTATCAATACAAACCAGAAGGTCCTTCAATTGGGTGTCGGGGAAAGCTGTTCAGGTATTACCATCCAAAAAATAGACAGTGACAAGGGCTTTGTTGTCACCAATGGCGGTAAGATTTTTTACAATGCCGGATAAGAATAGGGGAAAACGAAGATGAGTCAATTACCGGACAAAAGTGAGCTTTTATCCATTCTTACAAATATCATTAAAGCCCTTGGCCCCTGGTGGGGTACCATTAACCTGTTTGCCTATCTTATTGGTATTCTTTTTGTAGGGTGGGGACTTTTTTATCTGTCCAGAGCAGGCGGCGCCTCCCGGCAAATGGTTACATCCGGGCAGAACTTTATCGCCAAATTTGCAGGAGCTTTTGTGGCGGGCATTTTCCTGATGAACCTGAATAATATGTTTGATCTCTTCAGCCAGACCCTTTTTGAGCAGGATTCTCAAAAAAACTTAAGCTTTTCAGTGGCAGCTAAAGGTCCGGCCGGAACCTACATAGAATTTGCCGTGACCATTGTCATACTCATGGGGCTTTTGGGGGTGATCAAAGGATGTATTTTGCTGCGTTATTCTGCAGAAGATCCTAAAAGCCTTTGGAGGGCCCTCACACACATTGTCGGTGGGGTCATCTGTATCAACATTCTGGCCTTTATCGATATGCTGGGAAAAACTTTGGACGGTAATTTTGAAACCCAAATCAATTTATTGTTTTAGTTAATTTAATCATAAAAAAAGGAGAAAGAACAAATGAAAACTTTTAACAAAATCATTCAAAAACCGGAAATGATCCGGAACATGGGATTGTTTTTTATGCTGGCCCTTCTTGCCAACATTCTGCTGCCGGATTTGGTCATGGCAGCAGAAGATATTGGCCAGATGGCTGAACGTCTTAAGGACACAATTACTCCAATGCAGGAACTGATGAAAACAGGATTCAAATTTATAGGTCTTTGTCTTGTGGGTGGGGCCATTGCCGTATTTGCCACCATAAAAAAAAGTATGACACCGGTTGCGGTCCCTCTGGGCATGCTTATGGCAGGGATATTGCTATGGGGCATTTCCGGGTTTCTTGAAGTTGGAACAGCAACCTTTTTACCAGGATCAGGTGACTAGGAAAAAGAGAAGATAACATGCCGGCTATAACAAAATATCCGTATGATTCCTTGAATGGGCGCCCTTCTAAAGTATCAATGAATTTGACAGGGAAAGTCATGGAAAAGGATGGCTTTTGTTGTCTTTTATGCGGACTGAAAATAGAAGCAAACCCTGCGGCAAAAATAGCTGGGAGCATATTGGAAATTCATCATCTGGACCATGACCATGAAAACAATGCCA
>JAAEMC010001033.1 GCA_024225895.1 Desulfobacteraceae bacterium
AGATGGATCTATTATTGCTGTGGGATGAATCATTTCTACTCCATAATTATTTCTTGTTTTCAAGATCATTGATTTTTTTTTCAAGCAGTTGCAGCTTTTTTCTCATCTGGGGTAACCTTGAAATCGTATTCACCACTTTTAACCACTTTTTATGGGGCAGATGGGGAATACCGGACACAATTTCATTGGCAGGCACATCACTGTGCACACCTGCATAGGGTCCGACAATGGCTGAATCCCCGATGGTTATATGGCCTGAGATACCGGCTTTACCGGCAAGAATGACATTTTTTCCAATTGTTGAACTTCCGGCAATGCCTACTTGGGCCACCACCAGAGAGTTTTCACCAATTTTAACATTATGGGCAATATGAACCTGGTTATCTGTTTTCGTACCCTTCTCAATTAATGTCATGCCCAAAGTTCCCCGATCAATGGTATTGCAGGCACCTATCTCCACTTGGTCTCCAATCTTTACAAATCCAGTATGGATCAACTTTTCATGGGTATCACTGGCCCGGGCAAACCCAAAACCGTCAGAACCGATAACAGTGCCGGAATGCACAATTACGTCTTTACCGATCATAGTTCGTTCCATAATGGTAACATTTGGTTTAATAACGGTATTATCCCCTAAAAGAGAATCATCCCCGATAAAAACATTGGGCATGATATATACATTATTGCCAAGGGTTACATTGCTGCCGATAAAAACATTTGCCTCAATGGTAACGTTTTTTCCGGCATTGAAATTTTCCCCAATGGACGCCTTTGAACTTGTAAACGCTTCTCTCTTTTTATCAGGATGAAACAAGGAAACAACCCTGAAAAAATCGAGCTTGGGGTTATTGGTTTTCAACAAGACGGGGATTACAGCATTTGGATCATCCATTGCAAAGCTGTCTGGAACGACCAAAGCACCAGCTTTTGTTTGATCCATATTGTTTAAAAATTTTGGATCAACCGCAAAAGCCAGTTCATGTGTTATAGCATCTTCAAACGACGAGACCCCTGTGATTTCAAACTGCTCGTCTCCCAGGACCTGGGCATTCAAAAGATTTGCAATATCTTTAACCGTTCGTTTCATTCAAACAAGTTTCTGTATTACTGGGTTTTTGCTATTTTTTTGTTGTATTTTTTTATGACCTTTTCCGTGATATCGATCTCATCCGGAATATAGATAATGCCGGCAGCTTTTCTTTCGAAAATCATTAAATATCCTTCTTCTTTTCCCACTACCTGAGCAATTTCAAAAACTTCTTTTTGCATCCGGTTCATGATTTTTGTATCAAGAATTTTTAATTCCTTTTTAAAGTCTGCCGTCATCTTTTTAAAATCATTTACCCGGATTCTAAAAGAGCGTGATTTCTCTTCTCTTTTCTCAGGACTTAAGACAAGTGCCTCTTTTTGAAACGCTTTGTCCATTTCCTCTAATTCCTGTTG
>JAAEMC010001034.1 GCA_024225895.1 Desulfobacteraceae bacterium
GACAGAAAGTTATAGTTGCGAACAAGAAATTATTGGAGTAAAATTAGGCAAAAAGCTTCTGTTTCAACCAGATCATGCGAGAAATTATTTTTGACGATAATTTTTGACGAAAAGAAGTTTGGTATAATTATTGATTATATTTAATTTTTACAGTAGAATAGTTCAAATACAGTGACAAAAAATCTAAAGATAATATTTGTTAAGTATCTTCGACAGGCTGATTCGCAAAAATTAATAAAATTTAGCAACTTAAAAAAAGTATAAGATCATTTGAAGATATAATTTCAAGAGTTTCAAGATAGTTTAACAAAGTTGCCGGTTCTCATTTTTCAATATACAAACCCGTTCTTGAAGGGATGGGAATGGGTCTTTACTAGAATGTAAAACATGATCATAATCTTGAAGATATTTAAGTTATAATTATTTTCGCCTTTAATATGCAGATCCGGGAAATGTACAATAAAGGTAAAAATTAAAACAAAATAAAGAAGATTCATCAGCATCAGTAAATACAAAGGATATAACGCAACAGCTTTTCAAATTATTTAGAATACAGGGGCAAATAAATGTCTTTTGAAGCTATTAATGAGTCAGTAGAAAAATTAACCTGTGAGCTTGTCCTTTCCGATTCCCAAGACCTGACATCCATATCCGGGTTATTGCCGATTCTCAAAAAAATTCATTCTCAATGTATGGAACAGTCTTTGAAATCAGAGGCAAAACAGATCCTAAAGGCAAAAAGCATCATCAAAGAGATTTTAAATGATGATTCGCAAAACAATGATCAAAATTTTTCTGATCTTGAGAATTTGATTTCTGACTTTTCAAAAACAATCCAAGGTTTAGAACCGGTGGAGCAAGAAACAGAATCTGAGGAAAATCTTTTGGACGAACACAAATCACCCGATCAGGATGAAGAGAAATCACCCGACCAGATGGATGAATTGCAGCAAATAGAAAAAAAATTAGATGAATTTAGCGCATTAATAGCCGCATTCTGCCCCGGAGAAATACCCGACCTTGGAGCGATGCTCAACAATCTTGATGAACTTATTAATATCTCAGAAGGTATTGAACCTACCCTGTTTTATCAAATCTCCAAATCCTGCAAAGGCTATGTAGAAAACATGACCCTAGAAGATATTCACAATATCAGGCCCGTTGAAAAGGGGCTGGGGTTGTTAATATCCATTATGAAGCATTTAAAAATGGGAAAACAGTTTGGTTACGATTATTCCGATGTCCTTGAATTATTGGAACCCAATCTTATTAAAGAACAGCAACCCGAAGTAATAGAACCAGAGGAGCAGGAACCTGTTGCCGTTACCCAAACTGAACCGGAAAAAATTCCGGATAATGACCTGGAGATTCTTATTGATTTTATATCTGAAGCCGAAGAAAACCTGGATACCATTGAAATTAACCTGGTCGAACTGGAACAGGATCCCTCCAATTCAGAAATCATTAATGATATCTTCCGTCCATTTCATACAATAAAAGGTGTTTCCGGATTTTTGTCGCTGACCAAGATCAACAAACTTGCACATGCAACGGAAAATCTTCTTGATAGTGCTCGAAGCGGCGATTTTATCATAAATCAGAATGCTACAGACGTAATTTTAGAATCTGTGGACACTCTTAAAATTCTCATTGACAGGTTGAGACTGGACACTGAAACCGGATTTAAACAGCCTGATGACGATATCCCCGTGGATGCATTAAGAAAAAAACTTCAACAGCTTCAAGTCTCGCTGGCACGAGGTGATAAGGAAGCAATCGGGGAGATTCTTGTCAAGAAAAAAGCCGTTGATCAGGACAGTCTTGATCAGGCCCTTGAAATCCAAAAAACAAATCCTGATAAAAAAATCGGCGAGATCCTGGTTGAAGAAAAAAAGGTTCAACCCAAACAGGTTGCCTCTGCTCTCAAGGATCAGTCTCATCAGAAAAAGAAAATTGATGCGCAGGTCAAGGTGAGCACCTCAAAACTGGATGATCTGGTGGATTATGCAGGTGAACTTGTCATCGCGCAGTCAATGCTCAGGCAGAAAATTTCTGATGATCCATCGTTGAATCAAACGGTTGCCCAGCTGGGACTGATTGTCAACAATATGCAGACCATCGCAATGTCCATGCGGATGATTCCGATAAAAGCAACCTTTATGAAGATGATTCGACTTATCCGGGATCTTTCACGCAAATCAGGCAAAGATGTAAACCTTTCCATGTTTGGAGAAGATACAGAGATTGACAGAAATGTGGTGGATGCCCTTTATGAACCCATGGTTCATATGATCAGAAATTCTGTTGATCACGGCATTGAATCCTTAACTGACCGGGGAGAAGTCGGGAAACCATCCCAGGGCAATGTCTATCTTCGCGCCTATCACAAGGGCGGTAATATTGTCATTGAAATCGAAGATGACGGCAAAGGGCTGGATAAGAATAGAATACTTGAAAAGGCTAAAAGTACAGGTCTTATTTCAGGTAGTGAGCAGATGACTGATGCCCAAATTTATGATCTTATCATGCAGCCGGGATTTTCCACGGCAAAGGAAATAACGGATGTATCAGGCCGGGGTGTCGGCATGGATGTGGTAAATGACGGTATCGAAAAATTCAGGGGGCATCTGGATATTGAATCGGAATATGGCAAAGGCACAAAATTCACCATCAGCCTTCCACTTACTCTTGCCATCATTGACGGTATGCTGGTCCGGGTGGATGATGAAAAATATATCATACCGACGATTGCCACTCAAAAGGCATTTAAACCAGGGGAGGACGAATATTTCACTGTTGAGGGCAAAGGTGAGATGGTAAAGGATCGGGGCAGCCTTATTCCCTTGATTCGCCTGAATGAAATTTACGGCAGCAGCAATCAAATTAAAGCTATGAAAGACTGTCTTGTCGTCGTGGTTGAGTCAAAGGACGAGAAAAGAGCTCTTCTGATTGATGAGCTTTTAGGTAAAGACGAATATGTAATTAAAAATCTCGGCAGCAGTATGGAAGATGTTCAAGGGGTTGCAGGAGGTGCAATCCTTTCCGATGGCAGAGTGGGTTTGATCCTTGATATTCACGGTATCTTTTCAATTGTTGCGAAAGGTTAATAAAAGGTGTTTTTATTAATTAAAAAGGATATGAATAAATGAAGGAGATCGTTGGAGTTGCAGATATGAAAGTGAGCAGCAATCAGGAAGAATCTGTGATTACATACTCACTAGGGTCCTGTATCGGCCTTGTTATCTATGATTCAGTCGCTAAAGTTGGAGGTATTCTTCACTATATGCTGCCGGAATCTTCCATTGATGAGGATAAAGCTGCAAAAAAGCCCTATATGTTTGCTGATACAGGTATTCCAAGGCTTTTTAAAACAGCATATAAAATGGGAGCTAAAAAACCGCGGATCAAGGTGTATGTGGCAGGCGGTGCAGAAATTCTTGATCAAAATGGGTTTTTTAATATTGGCAAACGTAATTACATGGCCCTTAAGAAGATATTTTTTAAAAATAATGTCATGATCAACAAGCAGAACGTGGGTGGAAATATCAACCGCACAGTCAGGATAGAGATCGCAACAGGTGATATTTATGTCAAAACTTCCGGATCAAAGGA
>JAAEMC010001035.1 GCA_024225895.1 Desulfobacteraceae bacterium
ACTGGTTCCCCTATACAAAAGAAAAATACCGTCTTTTTTCAAACCTGACAAAAGCGTTGTACTCGCCGGGGAAACTGGCACCTTTTATTAAAGGGGCTATCCATGGCCTCAAGCTGGAACATTATGTGGGGAAACTTGCAAAAAAAGGAAGAGATAAATAGGCTGCCCTGCCTGGGCAAAAAATCCTGCCCATGAAAGGTTCAAGGATGTGACATATTAGAGCAGACTGCCTTTGGGAACTGATTTATCATACATGCTCTTTACTGATTCTCATGTCTTGTATCCAGGGCTTTACGGACTTTTTCGGCAAACTGTCTTGAAGCAATTGGCTTTAAAAGCAGTTCGTTGAGACCCAGCTCCCTGGCTCGCTCTGTAGAGATTTTATTACTGAATCCGGTGCAAATAATGCAGGGTATATCCAGCCGGATTTTGTTGATTTTTTCAATCAGTATGTCGCCTGTCATATTGGGCATGGTTACATCCGTGATCACTATATCAAATTCATTGGGCCGGGATTTAAACGCTTCATACGCCTCCTTGCTGCTGGTATATGCACTCACTTGGTAGCCCAGCCGTTCCAATATATGCATCTCGATTTTCAGCACTGACTCTTCATCATCCACAAGCATGATTTTTTCTTTTCCATCGGCTAAAAATGATTTTTTGCCCATTTTTTCGGGGGTACATTCCGCCAGGATACCAGGGAAATAAACATGAAACACAGTGCCCTCGGCAGGTTTGCTTTTCACATCAATATGCCCGCCATGGCTTTTTATAATACCGTGGACCACCGACAACCCCAAACCAGTGCCCTTTCCCATGGGTTTAGTGGTATAATAAGGTTCAAACATTTTACCTATTTTTATTTCATCCATACCCATTCCGGTATCACTGATACAAAGCTCAACATAAGGTCCGCTTTGTATGTTCACATCACTTATTTCATCGCCCTGTAAAAATACATTTTTCAAGGAAACGGTCAGTTTCCCACCAGTATCCTGCATGGCATGGAAGGCATTTGTTGAAAGGTTCATCACCACCTGGTGGACCTGGGTCGGATCTCCCATGATGGGATAACAGTCTTTTCGGATATCCTGCTTGACTGCTATGGTGGAGGGAAGGCTGTGCCGAATCAGTTTTATGGCTTCTCTTACCACCAGATGGGGTTTTAGAGGTTTGTTCTGATGCTCGGTCTGGCGGCTGAACAATAATATCTGTTGTACCAGTTCTTTGGCCCGGTTGGCACCGATCAGGACTTCCTTTACTAGCTTTACTGAAGGGTTTTCTTCTCCAATATCCATCTCCAGCATTTCGGCAAACCCGATTATAGGAAATAAAAGATTATTGAAGTCATGGGCAATACCGCTGGCCAGAGCTCCCAGGGCTTCCATTTTTTGAAGCTGGACAAGCTGGCCTTCCAGGCTCATTTTCTCTTTTTCAAATTTTTGCCGGTGAAGGGCCAGAGTATAAATTTCGGCCAGTCTTTCAACTGCGTCCAGATCTGTTTGAAAATATTTAGTCCGGGGATTGGCCAGCGCAATCCGGCCAATGAACACATCTCCTATTTTAATGGGAACTGATAAAAACTTTTCCACTGGAATATGCCCCTCTGGCAAATCTTCGGATTTTGATTGAATCTGGGGTGAATTAGAAAAAAAAGGATCTTCCGTATTTATGGATTGTTTATTCAATCCAAGGATATCCCCGACATGTTTTCGTATATTTTCATCACTGGACGATACGTGTCCATGCGCGCTTTTGGTCAGCTTCTTGGCATATTGCAATGTAATAATCGATACCCGTTTCAAGTCATATGCTTTTGACAATAATTCCTTTGAAATATCTGCTACAGCCTTGTTCAATTCCAGTTCCCGTTTCTGTGCCTTTTCTGCCGCTTTCTGATCCGTAATATCCCTTGCAATGGAAAGGACGTACATCTTGTTATGGTACTCAAATACCTTAACATTGCTTTCCACTGGAATCAGGCGTTCATCCCGGGTCACATGAACTGCCTCGAAACGGACATGGCCCTTTTTTATCAATTCTTTTCCCAGTTTTTCCGGCATCTGGGAATCCTTATCTTTATTGAGTATTTTTGGAGAAAACTTTAAAAATTCATCTCTTGTATATCCCAGCCGCCGGCAGGCCTCCTCATTGACTTCTATAAATCTGCCGGGTGATCCGTCTTTTTTTATTTTATGAACAAAAACCGCGTCATTCAGGCTGTTGAAAAGAAGCTGGTAGCGCCGGTAAGTTTCTTTGGCCTCTTTTTTGGAGATATATTGTTTTCTCTGGGTCAGTCCCATTTCAGCAATGAGTTCTGCGAACATGGTCAAGCAATCCAAAATTGCTTCAACTCTTTTTTTAGGGATAACGGGAATTTTATGGAAACCAGCTAAATAGTCCTTCTGATCAAATTCGTATCGGGCTGCCTGTTCCTTGAATTGTTCTATAGCATCGGCATCCGGCTTTTCAAACAAAAACCTGCCTGTGAAAAAATTGGCGATATGCTCGCCACCAATGACGACGGGTGCAACCGCATCAATAAGCCCGTGGGGACAATGGTACAGCACATGTTTTTTGCCTGACAAAAGTTTTTGACACAAATTAATATTGCTTCGAATACAATCCTTTTCGGCTTGCGGGTGTTTTCTGTGAAAATTATGGCAGATATCCTGCCACCCGGATTCTGTTAATACCTGAGCATCTGTGCTGATAATGGATGAAGGAATACGGGTGGCCTTGTAAAATGCATCGGTAAGCATTTGAACCTTTTGAATATCCAGAATGTCAGAAGGGTTTACTTCCATATTATGCTCTTCATTATAATAGCCTTATAGACAATACCCTGAAACCAAAGGTTGCAACAGAAAGATACAGGTTTTAAATTCAGTGAATATATAGTGTAGATTCTAATTCCTACCAATACTTTTACCATAGGAATCAAATTTGTGCAATCATCTGACGAAAAATGTGAAGTTAATCAACAGGCAGATTTTCATTGGTCCATGACATTTTTCAAGCTCAAAATTGAAAAAATGCTGTACGGCCTAACACCGGGAGTCAGTCTAAAATAAGCCTCTGCGGATCACAGACATCCCTCAAAATCTGAAGTTCTTTTTTCGTGGGGGGATCTGCAGGCACTGCCTTTTTTATATTAATTTCAAACTCCATATTTTCCAGGATCTTTTGAGGAGTGATGCCCGGATAAAATTTATCCAGGTACATTTCACCACTTTCTTGATCAAATCGCATGATCCCCAGATTGGTTACCACAACGCTCACTCCGCCGGGCCGAAGCCCTGCATCCTCTCTGCTGTTTTGCCCACAAAGCTGCCCCGGACTGGTGAGATAATCCAGCTTTCTTACGAATTTTCGCTTTTCGTGCTGCATGAATGCGATACATCGCGGTACGAAACTGGCAACATCGCAACCGCCTCCGCTGCCGGAGAAACGGACCTTAGGCGAATCGTAATCCCCGATACAGGTAGTGTTTAAGTTACCGTAAATATCAATCTGGGCTGCTCCCAGTATTGCAATCACCCTGTCTCCTGTAATTCGGTTCTGCATGGTGGCAAAGGCATCGGTTAGCCTTGCGTTGGCCGCGGCCCAGTACATGATCCTGGGATCAGCCACGGCAAAAGGCAGTTCCTCTAAAAGGGAATCCATGGCCCCGGTTTCAAAAAAAATCACACTGTTGGGCGCATTGATATTTTTGGCAGCTGTTGCTGCCAGCATGGATATGCCGGTGCCGCTGAAAACAATATCCCCGTCATTGATCTCCCGGGCCGCCATAATGGTCATGATTTCCCGCGGGGTATAGGATTCTTTTGAAGCCATTTTAACTCCTTTTCATGTTAACCGCATACCCGGTTTTAGGGTCTGCCTTTATGGCAGAAAGTCTATCCTGTCCAACTTTTTCTAAAAATTGCCCGTGATCTTTGACACCGAAAATATATTCATCCTGGTAGGCTTTAAATTTTTTGTCATCCTTTGCTGCATTGGCAAACATTCTTAAATAGGAGGAATCATAATCATAATAGCCGTAAACTGCTGTGGGATAACCGCCAAAAGGCACATGGCAGACACAAGAGATATGGATAAAAGGGATCTGGTTCAGATCGGGATTGTGCCGCAAATCTTCTTTTTGAACCAGTTCCTCACAAGTAACAATCACATGCCTGGACGCTTTTGCCTGTTCAATGTCCGCAAAGGTCAATCCCTTTATGCTGCAGGTTCCCATGGCATCCGCCTTTTGCACATGGATAATGGTAATATCCGGGTTAATGGCCGGAACCACCACCACCTTGCCGGCCCCACCAAAGTCACCAAAGGGATTGTCCAGGACTGCCAGTTTTTCATTGGCAAGCCTGGGATCATTTTTGCGCATCTTCCTGGAAAACCCCCATGTGGTCAGAATTTGGGATCCAAACCCCGAAAGCGTGGGCAAAAAAGGCACTCCCATGGCTCCTGCCATAAAGCGCAAACTCATCATATAATTTGAATAATCCTCAATGAGAATTTCTTTTTTAAGTACAGCCTGCGCAAATCGAATGCATGTGGGTGCGGCTTTACCGTTTCCGCCATAGGCGATCTCCAATTTTGAAACAGCATTGGCGCCGATCAGTTCATCTAAGCCTGTGCCATTGGAATGGACATAAAGGTGCAGGTTGTCAATCTTTTTCCGGATGATTTCATAGATTGCTGCCATGGGATTTCGGTTCAAGGTGAACCCGCCAATGGAGATGTGAGCACCGGGATGAACATATTTTTCAATGGCTGCCGTAAGCGGCATGACTTTATCAGATGTTTTCTTCATTTAAATCCCCTGTTTTTTGTATCGGTGCCGGAGTATAAACCTTTTGCAGTGTAACAACAACCGCCAACAAAATGAAACCAGCCAGGTCGGCCCAGTACTCAGGCCATAAGAGACCTAAAGCTGCCAGCCAGAATAAAATGGTCTCCAGAACCGTGGCCTTGCGGATAAAATACCTTTCCAAAGCAGAGGCAAAGGCAAACAGCCCCAAGGTGGTTGTCAGCATAGTGAGCCCCACTTCCCAATGGAAAAGATCATAATTTTTTCCCATCCCCAAAAGGGGGCGGTAAGCCATGATTATAGGGATGATATAAAGTCCCTTGGCAAGCTTCCAGGATGTAAATGCCGTTCGCATGGGATTGGCCTTTGCAATACCGGCGCCGGCAAAACTGGCCAGGCTGACCGGCGGGGTAACATTGGCGTCCTGGGAATACCAGAACACGATCATGTGGGCCACCATAATCGGTACGCCCATATCTAAAAGGGCCGGGCCTGCCAGGGTGGCTAAAACAATATAACTGGCCGTAACCGGCAATCCCATGCCCAGCACAAGTGATGCTCCGCCGATTAAAAGGATGGCAAGAACTTTGATGCCGAAACTTAATTCCAGTACCAGGCTTGAAAATTTCAATCCCATGCCGGTAAGGCTGACCATACCAACGATAATACCTGCTGCAGCACAGGCCACGGAGACCATGACGGCATTTTTAGCCCCGGCCTCCAGTGCATTGACAATCGACTTGAATTGAGTGGTGCTAAATTCAACAATCCCAGGTTTGGTATCCTTATTCACCGCCCACCGGACCGAGTTGGCCAGAAGACTGATCAAAAGGGTACTGATCACGGCCACAAACCCGGCCCGCATGGGGGAATAGTTGGCCACCAGCACATAGATCAATATCAGAACCGGGATAATAAAATGAAGACCATCCCTGACCACTTCCGTGATTTTGGGCAATTGGTCCTTATCCTGGCCCTTTAAACCGTATTTCTTGGCTTCATAATGAACAAACATCAACACCGTGAGATAGTACATAATGGCTGGTACCATAGCCACTTTGATGATGGTCAGGTAGCTTGTGTTGGTGAATTCTGCCATGAGAAATGCCCCGGCGCCCATGATGGGCGGCATGAGCTGTCCGCCTGTAGAGGCCGTGGCCTCTATGGCACCGGCCACATGGGGGCGATACCCGACTTTTTTCATCATGGGAATGGTAAAGGAGCCTGTGGCCACCACATTACCGACAGCAGAACCTGAAACCGATCCCATAAATCCTGAAGCCACAACAGATGCTTTGGCAGGACCACCGGAAAACCTTCCTGTCAGGGCATAGGCCATATCAATAAAAAAAGCTCCCCCGCCCGTGGCTTCCAGGATGGCTCCAAAAAGAATAAAGACAAATACAAAGGTGGCAGCCACACCGATGGGCAGACCGAAAATTCCTTCCGTAGTCAGCCAGAGTGTGGTGGTAATGCGTTCAATACTGTATCCTTTATGAATAATCAGCTCCGGCATATAAGGACCGTACATTGCATAAAGGATACTGATGGTGCAAATGGAGGTCATGACAAAACCGATAACCCTGCGGCAGGCTTCCAGTACCAACAGGGTACCGATAAGACTGACTATCCTATCGTGGATAAGCCAGTCCCCCTGGCGTTCAAAAATGGCAGTCAGGTTGAAGATGATATAAAGGGTGCAATAGACCGAGAGCGCCACCAGTATCCAATCGATAAAAAACCAGATGGAGGGCTTGTCTTTTCGTGCATTTTTAAAGAGCGGCTTAAGCAAAAAGGTAAGGGTCAGAATGGCGCCCAGATGAACGGACCGCTGGATCAAGGCGGTCATGGCAGTTACACCGGCTGTATACAATTGGAAAAGGCTTAAGCTGACAGCAACCGCCATAACAATCCAGGCAGTGACGATAACCAGGGATTGGCCGGCGCCTGCATGCTTCACTCTGTTTGGGTGTATTTCATTTTCTTGGACCATTGGTCTCCTTTTATGGCAAATCAAAAAAATAACGTTCCAATAAGTGGTTGATACTAAATCGATTTGCTTTTAAGTGATTCTTTTTATTACATTGTTTTTAGGAACGTATTTTTTTAAGGAATCACTATAATGCTTATGGGATATTTACCTTAGGCATAACCAAGGTATGCCATATTTTTGCGGCCATGCTCACGGGCCTGCCGGAAAATAGTATTGCTTCATGGGGCACGGAATCTGACAAATTAAAGGATTGGTTCCGCCAGAGGATGGTATGATCCACGCCTGGTGTGCCAACCCTTAAGACAAAATCGCCAACCGGGCTGTGCATGTCTTCAATAACTTCATATTTGCCCCTTGTAACCATACGCCCCACACCCGGCATCTTGCCCATGCCGGCGCCGAATTTCTCATACCGTTCCTCTTCGATGTATATCCGGCCCTCCTTGTCAAGACTGTGCTCTTCCCAGATGGGCGCATTTTCAACAGAATGGTAATAGTGAATGGTAAAGCGCTCCCCTTGTTCCAGGGGCAGCACCAGCAAAGTGCTGCCCTCTTTTACCCTTGTTAGGCGCAATTCCAGGCCGCCCGGGGTGAGCCATGCCGTCAGGAACAGGCACACCCCAAGGCCTAAAATGCAAATAGTCAATATGGAAACGGATCGGGTCATACCTTTATTTATGGCATCAACTTATCCGGAACTGCGATTCCCTTTTCTTTCAAGTACTTAATGGTACCGGGATGAAGGGGAACCATGGCATACTTCACTGTATTTTCAGGAGTGGTATACGCGGCCGACGGATGAATTTTCTTTAAATAATCATTGTTTTCAAACAATGCCTTGGACAGTTTGTAGACAAGTTCGGTATCCAAAGATTTCTGGCATATCATTACATTCCAGACTCCAATGGTGGAAACATCCTTATCAACTCCCCTATAAATACCTCCGGAAAGATCAACACTTGCATAAGTTGATTTGGAGGCCAATATTTTTTGGGTCTGCTCCGGTGTAAAGGAAAGAATATGGATATCATGGGTAGTGGACAAATCTAAAATGGAACTGGTTCCCGGCCCCACAGACCAGACACCCACCTTAATGGTGCCGTCCCGTAATGCATTGGCACTCTCGGTAAAGGAAAGACGGCTGTCTTTAAAAGAGGATAACGGGATATCCAATGCCTTTAACACGGCTTCTGCCATGAAATTGGTCCCGCTGCCGGGGCTGCCCGTACTGATATTATTTCCTTTTACCTGTTCGATATTGGTAATACCGCTTTTTTTCAAGGTCACCACCTGGAGCAGGTTGGGATACATGATGGCCATGGCCAGGATATTGTGTTTTTTGCCCTTGAATTTTGAAAGTCCGTTATATCCTGCAACCGCAACATCGCCCATGACCTCACCGATTACGGTTTCGCCTTTGTGGGCTAGCTTTACATTTTCAACGCTGGCACCAGTCACTTCTGCCACCGCCTTGACACCTTTGACATTTTTACTCCAGATTTCCGCCACACCGCCACCGTAAGGATAATAGATACCGCCTGTACCCCCGGTGCCTATGCTCACAAAAGTGGTTTTGGCTGATGCGGTTGTGGTAACCGATACCAAAACAAAAAGAATGGACAGGATAATACTCGTTTTTTTCATGGTGATCTCCTTTTTAATGTAAAAAGCCTATTTTGACATGGTTTTAATAATCAGGTCTACATTTCCGGGCGCTCCTGCAACCCCTTTGACCGGGTATTCAAATGAGGCAGTATCCCCTGGTTTTACAAGACCGCCTTTTGTTTTTCTCGGGATCAAGCCTCCCACGGCTTTGCCGTTTTCAAGGAAAATATTGACTTTATACCGCTGTTCCTCGTTGCTGATGTTCTTTAAGGTAACCGCAAAGTGCAGGGTATCAGCACCCTTCCATTTTTTAATCATACAGGAAAATTCTTCCAGGGATGCTTGTGGTGCAATGGTTTTGTTCACTGTCCCGCCCTTGTTACAGGCAAAGGCTTCCCCA
>JAAEMC010001036.1 GCA_024225895.1 Desulfobacteraceae bacterium
GGAAAGGGTAATCAAAAAGATGGCTGCCCAAAGTCTTTTGCCTGTGTTTTCCTTAAAAATAATCATGGCGATCATGGCCGTTGCCGCTATTTCGAAATTTCCAAGTAGTGCCGCATTTGCTGCGCTTGTCATCAAAAGTCCTGTCATCAGGAGAATGGGCGCTGCAATATCCAGAAGGACCATCAGGATGATAAAGGGCAGATCTGATCCGGATAGTCTGGCTTCCCTGGTTTTAGAAAAAAAAGCCCGGTTGCCGATATCCACAATGAGCATGCCTAAACCGGCGCCCAAATAGAGTAGGGCGGCCATCATTAATGGCGGGATGGTTTGAATTAAAATTTTGGATAGAGGGATATTCAGGCCAAAGAGCAGGGCGGCAAGAATGGCATAAAAGATGTGGATATGTTTTTTGTTATCCATGGATTGTGTCAATGGTAAGCCATGAAAGGATTATTTGCCTTTTCCGCACTTAGGACAGGTATCCACCTGTTTGATAAATTTTGCTAATTTGTTAAATGTGGTTTTGTCCATGGCATGTTCCATATGGCAGGCTGCTGCTTCCGCCTTTTTTTCTGCAATCCCCACCATTCTGAACAGAAAATCCTTTAATATGGTATGGCGTTTTTCAATTTCTTTGGCAATTTTTTCACCCTTGGGTGTCAGGGTTACATAGCCGTAGGGTTCGTAGTTGATCAAATCATTGGCAGCCAGTTTTTTGAGCATGCCTGTAACAGATCCGCGTTTAATATCAAGTTTGGCGGCAATATCCTTGGATCTTGCCACCGTGTTGGTTGCCTGAAGTTCCAGGATGGTTTCAAGGTAATCTTCAAGACTTTCTGAAAGTGTAAGTTTTTCGGCCATCATGTCCTCCTTTTGTAATCAATCTATGTTTATATTTAAATATTAAGTAAGTCAAATTTTTATTTTTATGGACAGATCAAGTTTCTTATTGACAGATTATAATGTTAGGTTTATAAAACATTTAGTTTCCCGGAATACTTTTTTATGCGGGGTGGATAAGGAGAAAAGACTTGGAAAAAATCAGTTTAAGAAAAATGCATACCAACCAGACAGGCACTATCTCTTGTGTGAAAGCATCCGGAGAGCTTGGCAGAAGAATCCGGGATATGGGCCTGATTCCCGGAAAAGAGATCAAAGTACAGGGCAGGGCGCCGCTTTTTGATCCGGTATCTCTTAGGGTCATGGGATTCACCCTGATATTGAGAAATAGTGAAGCAGACCATATTCAAGTCGAGGTGAATTAATATGAGTCTATCCATTGCTTTGGCAGGAAACCCCAATTCAGGCAAAACCACCCTTTTTAACGAGTTAACCGGCGCCCGCCAGCATGTGGGGAATTATCCCGGTGTGACTGTGGAAAAAAAGCAGGGTACCTATTTTAGTGATCAGGGCAACTTTGAAATTATTGATCTTCCCGGTACCTATTCACTGACTGCCTATTCCATGGAAGAAGTGGTGGCCAGGGATTTTCTGATCAACGAAAAGCCTTGTGTGGTGGTCAATATCGTAGATGCATCCAACCTTGAAAGAAATTTATA
>JAAEMC010001037.1 GCA_024225895.1 Desulfobacteraceae bacterium
GGATGGATCAATTGTTTTTCCCCTGGCTTGTATCCTTTGTTTAAGAATACCCGTGATATTTTTACCTTTCACTTCCAAAGTCAGAAACTGGTTTCGGAATGGAAATGAAATACAGACATCCCTGTAGGTTAATTGTCCCGGATAAAAATGATCCCGAATGCTGCCATGGGCGATAATATAACCAAAGTCCGTACCTGCAGCGATTTTAAATATTTTTTCAACCAGATTCAGTAATTCTTCATCCCGATCCATAAACCAGGGGCAGTCTCCCATGACCTCCAGGAGATTGGGGATTTGGAGCAGTGTATCTTTCCTGAATTTCGCTAACGCAGTCGCAAGTTTTAGATCCAAATCCTTGATTTGTTTTGTGGGAATCAGGCGGCTTTTAAGGGAATGGATTTTTTTTGCATCCTGATCGTACAGAATATCAATTCTTCCCAGGTATTTACCATACTGCCCGGCCTGGGCAAGAAATGTCCGGGTTCCGGGAATATGTTTTTTTGCCATTATTTTCATATGGTCATGGCCTGAGATCAGTATATCAATACCAGGAATCTTTCGGGCTATCTTAATGTCCTCTTCCAGGGGGTTGTGAGCAATTACAATAAGAAGATCACATTGTTTTTTTATTTTGGGAACCAATGATTTTAAAGTGCTCACCGGGTCCATGAGCCGCCATTTTGCATTGGATCTGGTAAAACGAATTCCCGCAATACCCACAGTCAACTTACCGATTTTTTTTAATATGAAAGGCTTGTCCGCAACCAGGCGGTCATCATTGGAATACCAGTTTGCACAAAGAAGGGGGAAATCCGCTGCCTTTTTAAAGTTTTTAATCTGTTTCAATCCATAATCTTTTTCATGATTGCCTAAAATTCCAGCATCATAGCCCATCAGGGACATGAGTTCAAAAGATCCTATCCCTTTGGAAACAAAGCATTCAGGCGTACCAGAAACCGCATCCCCGGCATCCAGCAGCAATACGGATGTATCATCCTTCCTGATTTTTTTTGCGTATCCGGAAATGGCAGCCAGGCCGCCACGTCCTCGTATTTCATCGCGATAATAGTGTCCGTGCAGATCATTGGTATGCAGCACAACAAGTTCTTCAAGGTTACCGGCATTTGCCAGTGACACAAAAACAAGAAGATAAATAATAAGGAATTTTAAGATTTTCATGTAGACTCCTTCCGGTACATTATTTAGCCTGCAATCTTTATACAAGTCAAGCAGTATCCTGCAAAACCGGGCCAAGGCGTGAAGCCTTTTGACCCTGCTCTTTTTAAAGGCGGCCATCCCCTATTTATATCCTTGAA
>JAAEMC010001038.1 GCA_024225895.1 Desulfobacteraceae bacterium
CCCAGTATGGCGGTGGGGTTTACCATTAATCATATTGCTGCTGTGGTTTTGCCTGTAATCGGCGGGTTTTTGTGGATGATAGATTATAAAATCCCCTTTTTAGGGGGTGCTTTTTTCAGTCTCCTCTCCCTTTGCCTGGTTCAATTCATACGGACCAAAAAACCAAAAGTAAAAGTTGTCAAAACAAAAGAGACGACATAATTGTATAGCCATTTCTACACCTCAAGGATAAAAATCGATTCGTGAAATATCCGGGCTAAATTGATTTACTCCTGAAATCATCTATAAACGTTTGAATAAATTGTTTATCCATGCCCTCCATTTAGGTTTTGCGTTGGCATAGTCAAAAAAACAGCTATTATGATATTGTTTCCAGCGTTCCATATCTGTTTTGTTTAACGGTATATCCACATGGACCGGGTCAGGAGTGTTAAAATCCCCGCCCCACCGAATGTTAGCATTATAGCGCAATGCTTGTATAAATTCTTGGACCGGCACAGAAAGATTTTCAAGATTTTCAGGTCTCAGATCAACGGATTCAAACAGTTTCCATTTATATTTTATATTCAAATCTATTGCATATCCGGCAAGGTGATTGGAGGTTTTGGCAGGCCGGACAACTTGGTTGGATATCTTTTTATCGGCATAGCGGTAACTGCTGGTAATAAGAATCTTAACATTATTTTCTTCTGCCAGGGTATCAAGTTGGTTCAGCATCGGATAAAAATCCTTATGGACCAGGATCTGCCTTCCTAAATGCGCCTTTATGTGACCGCCTTTAAATTCCTTTAGCGCCTTAAAACCGCTGGAATCCTTGTGGGTCCAGAATTGGAAGAAAAAATAACAATACAGCCCCCCTGCCAAACCCAGCACAATTCCTGCAATAAATAATACCATCATCTTTTTTGTTTTCAGGGCTTTCATTTTCACCATACAAAGGAATGGACCGTCATGTCCGGTTTAAATGATGATAATGTGGGGCACCGTCTATTTCTCAATATTAGTGTAACCAACAGCCAGTCCTTTAGCTGTCTCCATCCCCATTCCAATAGCAGTAACCTTTCCTTTATCAAGCCATGATACTTGATACTGATCACCATTCTTTTGAATCACAAGTTCTCGTTCATCCTGAAAATTCTCTTTTTCATCATAGTAACGAATCCGATAAATACCTTCAAAATCATCAGAAGGCGTACCTGTGGCAACTCCGGTTCCATTACCGTCATCCGTATGGCAGAACCTGGCAATTAATATCCCGGGTTCATCACCCTTTTTGTATAAAACACATCCAATATTGCTCATGGTTTTTCCTTTAAAGCCGCATGATTCTAATTTTTTATTAAAAAAATAATTTAAGCTCTATTTAATCCATGCCATTCAATTTTTCAAATTGTTTTGTCTTGATCATTTATAATTCCATTGCCAGCCACCAAATAGCCTTATGTTTGATGCTGCAGTGCTGCAAAATGGTATTGTTCAATAATAGGCTTTGAATCGCTGCCGGTATTCAGACGGTAAAAGGTGGACCCATCTTACGAAAATTTTTCTGAATGAGCCGCTGTTCTTATACCCCAGGTCATAGGAGATCTCATCAAACGAGGAGTTGGTTGTTTCCAGCTTTTGTTTTGCCGCTTCCACTTTGAGACGCTGTATATAGGAGATCGGTGAGTCGCCCGTAGCATGTTTGAATCTTCTTTCAAAAGTTCTGAGGCTCATACAGGCGATATGAGATAATGTCTTGATATTAATAGTCTCGGTTAAATGCTGGTTGATCCAGTTCTGGACAGTCAGAATCTGCTTATCCTTGTGACCGGTTTTTGCTTCATAAATAGCATAGGCCCGCTGGGAAACCCGCCTGAAATCATGGAGAAAAAATTTGGATGTTTTGCAAGCCAGGTCATGGCCAAGATACTTTTCAAGCAGATAATATGCAAGATCAGTATTCGCGCCGGCACCGCCGGCACAAAAAATATTATCAGACAGATACTGCACCTGGGCATTCCCATTGCGTTTGGTGAAATTCTCATGGCTGTAATGATTTTTATCATTATTAAAGTGATTGTGGTTGTTGATTCTCAAAACGGTGTGGCCGCCTTTTCAGCCGGTCTTCGATGTATGCATTTTCTGGTCCTGCCCTTGGTGGGAATTTCTTCTGCAGTGGTTACGGTAACAGGCGCTGCCTTTGGCGCCAATGATAAAGAAAAAATGCAGACAGTATTTGCCTATTCCCTGAAACTTGGGATTGTCATTGCATGCCTGATGGTTACGGCCACATTCCTTCTGGCAGATATCATCACCCTGATGTTCACCTGGTCAAACAATTCAAAAGCTATATCCAGCGACTTAACCTGGTTTTTGCGTCTGGTCTTTTGGGGACATCCGGCCCTGGTGATCGCCATGAATGCGGCATCGCTTTTCATTGGTGTAGGAAAAGGAATAAAAGCCTTTTTACTCGTCCTTTTCAGGACCATATTTTTTACCGTGCCCTTGGTTCTATTGCTCGGTATTGGGTTTGACTTGGGCCTTAATGGTATCTGGACAGGCATGGTGATTGCCAACTGGCTGACCGCTTTTGTAGCCCTTATCTGGGTCAACCGGTTTTTTAAAACCCGCTGTTTTCCTGCCACAAATACTGATGGGGAACACGACAGGGTAAAATTAAATTTACAAAAAACAGGCTAATCATGCTAAAATGCGGATCTTTTTTGATATTTCAATCTTTTTTAGGAGTGTTTCAATGACCAACGAAGCATACAAAGGTTTTGAGCAGGGTCCCATCAGACCCCCCAGCGAGGCAAATAGCCTGCTGTTAAGAATTACCAGAAATTGCCCCTGGAATAATTGCACCTTTTGCCCGGTGTATAAAAGCAGAAAATTTTCGCTGCGGCCAGTGGATCATATAATCAAAGATATTGATACGGTTCATCTCCATATAAAGGCATTGCTAAAAAAAGCGGATGCCGGCGGCAGGATCCCCTATAATGCCATAACAGACATCAAAAATGAAATGGATGAATTTAATCCCCAGGGCTTTCATGCCGCCCTGTCATGGATTTCATCCGGCATGGAATCCATTTTTATACAGGATGCCAACAGCTTGATTATTAAACCCATCCATCTGATCCAGATTCTTTTGCACTTAAAAAAACGCTTTCCCATGGCTACACGGATTACCTCCTATGCCAGGAGCCACACTATTGTCAGGATCAGCGACGAAAATCTGAAAAAGATGGCTGATGCCGGATTGAACCGGATTCATATCGGCATGGAATCCGGTTCTGATACGATATTAAAGCTTGTTAAAAAAGGTTGTACAAAAAAAGATCATATCAAGGCGGGTCTGAAAGTTAAAAAAGCCGGGATGGAACTTTCCGAATATATTATGCCGGGGCTTGGCGGCCAGAAATACTCCCGGGAGCATGCCGAAGAATCCGCCGATGC
>JAAEMC010001039.1 GCA_024225895.1 Desulfobacteraceae bacterium
ATAATTTTTAACAATCCCGTGAACAACGGAAAGACCTAATCCTGCATTGTCTTTCCCTTTTTTTGTGGTAAAATACGGGTCGAATATCTTTTCAACAATTTCAGGATCAATTCCATCGCCTGTATCCTTAACACTGATACGGATATAGTTGCCGATTTCCAAGTCCAATAAGATTAAAAAGTTATCGTCTTCAAGAAATACCTGGGAGGCATTGACAACTATTTCACCTTTTTTCTTGCCCATGGAGTAAGAGGCATTGGTAATCAGATTGATCAGAATCTGTTGAATCCGGGTCTCTTCTGCTGAGATAAAAAGTGCAGGGGCTTCAATATTGATTGCGACACTTTTTCCCTTCCCTATTGAAGATCTCACCAGGCCTGCGGTCTCATTGATAAGGGAGACGATATCCAAAAGATGGGTTTTATGGTTATCTTTTCTGCCAATGGTATACATCTTACTGGCCAGATCCTTTGCACGCTTTGATGCCTTCATAACCATGCCCAGATCTTCTTTAATTTGTTCAGGTGAATCTACTACATCCATGGCCAATTCAGTGGTTGCAATGATCCCACTGAGCAGATTATTGAAATCATGTGCAATACCGCTGGCCAGCAAGCCAATGGATTCCATTTTCTGGGCCTGCCACAATCTGGATTCCAGGCTCTTTTTTTCATTTTCAGCAAGTACTCTTTCACGAATATCCCTGGCTACTATCAGCAGACTTTCTTCAGAAATCGAAACCATATTCACTTCAATGGGAATTTGCTTGTCTGATTTTGTTATCAGCCAGGTATCATGGTTTACAAGTTCACCGCCTGAATCACTTTTTTTATTTAGGATACCATTGAAGTCACCAATCAGATCTCCAATGAGTTTTGTATCCATCTCTTTTTTGGAATACCCGCTCAATTTCAAGGCGGATCTATTGGTAAAAGTAATCTTTCCTTTAAAAGAAGCCGTAATAATCATCTCTCTGGCTGTCTCTGTCAACAGACGGTATTGCTTCTCGCTTGATTTTAATGCGATTTCTGTTTTCTGGTGGTCGGATATTTCCTCTTTTAATAATGCTTCGGATATGGAAAGTTCCTGAACTTTTTCCTTAAGCTTCCGGTTGGATTCCTTCACACGATGATAAAGTTCATAACTTTCCAAGGTACTGGAGCAATGGGCTAACAATATGGAAAGCAACTCAAAAGAAGCTTCTTTTATGTATTTGGCATTCTGGTTTAAAACACCCACAAACATCCCTCTTACCCGGGATGCCGTGGTCATGACATGGAGGAGGAACTGGTCACCGTAGTCACTGGTGTAGGCGGTAACTG
>JAAEMC010001040.1 GCA_024225895.1 Desulfobacteraceae bacterium
ATTGGGCATACAAAAGCAGAAGCTTATGGTTGCAGGCAATATTAAGTTTGATCAGCCGGTGCCGGATTTCAATAAAACAGGACTTTTGGAATTAAAAAATAATCTGGGATTGGAAAATAACACAGTTGTTTTTCTTGCCGGAAGCACCCATGAGGGGGAAGAAATCATTTTGGCGGATCTTTTCAAGGATCTCAAAGAACAGGTGCCTGAATTGGTCATGGTTATTGTCCCCAGAGACCCCAAACGATGTAAAGCCCTTTTGCCGGTCTTTTTGCAAAGAAACATAAACACAGCTCTGATGAGCCAATTGGATAAGGGGCAGCTTAAAACAGATAACCCGGCATTCAGCCATGCGATTTTAATTGATCAAATGGGTTTGCTGGCAAAACTTTATGCGGTTTGCGATCTTGCCTTTGTCGGTGGTTCCATGGTGCCTGAGGGCGGGCACAACCCGTTGGAACCGGCTGCTTTTTCAAAGCCTATCCTTTTCGGGCCCCATATGACGGATTTTGATCTGATTGCAAAGCTTTTAACCCAAAACATCGGGGGTGCTATGACTGTTGATTCTAAAAAGGATTTAAAAAGGGCTGCCACAGACATTTTAACGGACAAACAAAAGCAAAGACAAATGGGTTCCAATAATTACAAGGTCTTTTGTGAAAACAGTGGTGCTGTTCAAAGAATCATAAATCATTTGGAGCACATGGATTTTGTTTAAAAAATTATTAAAAAAGATGGAAGATAAAATTATCAGGGTGTCCGGCCGGGAATATTCTCCCAGAGCCTTTTCTTTTGAACAATGTTTAGTCATTTTTTCCAAGTTGTTTCAAATTCTCGCAGGCCTGCGCCTTGGGCTCTATGCCAAGGGGATTTTACGATCAAAGCAACTGCCATGCTTTGTGATTTCAGTGGGAAATATTGTTGCCGGTGGCTCAGGCAAAACCCCCATGGTCATGTATCTTGCAAAGCAGCTGCAAAAAATGGGCAGGAAGGTGGTGATCGTCAGCCGGGGATATAAGGCAAAAACGAGCAAAGGGGCGGTGGTGGTCACAGACGGGAAGACCATCTTTTTGTCGGAAAAAAATTGCGGAGATGAGCCCTATATGATGGCCAAACACTGCAATATCCCTATTGTTGTCGGAAAAGACAGGTTTCTGGCCGGCAGTCTGGCCGTCAAGGAATTTTCACCGGATATTATTCTTTTGGATGACGGGTTCCAGCATGTAAAGCTAAAACGGAACCTGGATCTTTTGTTGTTCGATTATGCGGCTCCCTTGGGGAATCACCGGATGCTTCCGGCGGGCCGGCTGAGGGAAACACCTGAAATGGCTGCAAAAAGGGCTGATGTCGTGATTTTGACCCGGTGCCCTCAAAAAGAAGAACAAACGCCTTTTGGTGGGGCGCAACTGAAATCGCATTTGGATACTCAACCTTTTTTCAAGACTTTTCACAAGCCCTATCTCCACGCATATATTAGGGACAACAACCATCTTTTTCTCACCGATCCCTTTTTACTGGAACCTGTAAAAAATAAAAATGCGCTTCTTTTTTCCGGGATTGCCAACAACAGATCTTTTTATGATGGCATGGATAAACTCGGGGTGAATATTTTAGATCATCTTGAATTCAGCGACCATTACAGGTATAAGAAGGCTGATATTTTAGGGATCAGAGAAACAGCTTTTCAAAAAGGGGCTGATCTTATTCTGACAACACAAAAGGATTTTGCAAGATTGGATGAAAATATTGAATGGGAAATGGATCTGGCCGTAATCGGCATTCAACTGGAATTGGAAAAGGAAGATCAATTTATTTCTTTTCTAAAGTCAACCCGGATTTAACAGCAGAGCAAAGACATCTACATGACAGATGACCAGATATATAAATTATTAAAGCTTTTGGTCCGTATTCTGGGGATGCTTCCAAGGCCTTTAACGCGGTTTTGCTCAGATATTTTGGGCTTGTTGTGGTTTGATATTGATAAACGGCACCGAAAAGTGGTGTTGAACAATCTTACCCGGATTTATGGGAATAAATATTCTGATCTTCAGATCCGCCAAAGGGCAAAACGGATTTTTAAAAATATTGCAGGTATCTTTTTTGAAGTTGCCTGGTCAGCCAATCTTACCAAAGAAGAAATGCATAACCATATTTCCATTGTAGGGCTTGAAAATGTAGACAGAGCCCAGGCAAAGGGCAGGGGAGTCATTGGTCTAACCTGTCATATGGGTAACTTTGAACTATTGATCACGGCTTCCACTAAAATGGGATACCCAATCAATTGTATTTACCGGAAATTTGATTTTTATCCTTTGGAAAGACTGACTCGCGAAATCCGGGAACGCTTTGGCACAAAAATGATCCCCATGCGGGGGGCTTCTAAAAAAATTGAAGCTCTTTTACGCAAAGGCGAAGGTATAGCAACCCTTTTGGATCAGAATGTGGACTGGTACAAAGGGGTCTGGGTTGATTTTTTCGGGAAACCAGCCTGCACCAACAATGGGTTGGCCATCCTTGCCCTGAAAAACAATACCCCAGTGGTTCCCTTGTTTATCACGAGACAGAAGGACAAATATACCATACGGTTTCTACCAGAAGTTCCCCTGGTCAAAACAGGGGACCAGATTAAGGATATTGAGAAAAATACCCAGAACTTTACCAAAGCCATTGAACTCATGGTACGGCAGAATCCGGAACAGTATTTCTGGGTTCACAACCGGTGGAAAACCAAACCCTACTCCCTATTCCCCAGACAATAAATCCCGATGTCTGCAATATCGGGGTAAACTATGATGATGAATTGTTTATAAATGGGTAAATTAAATTTTAAAGACAGGCCTGATGCACGAATACTGATTCGTGCTGCCAATTGGGTGGGCGATGCCATTATGACCACGCCCGTGATCCGGGCGGTTCGTAAAAATTATCCCCAAGCCCGGATCAGTGTGCTGGCAAAACCCTGGGTAGTGCCGGTTTATCAGCACAATCCCCATGTGGATAGAGTGTTGATTTACGACAACAACAGACGTCATAAAAGAGGCTTTGGCACAATCCGGCTTGCCAAAGATCTTCGCCGATACAAATTTGATATGGCCATATTGATGCAGAATGCCTTTGAGGCAGCCCTTTTAACCTTTTTTGCAGGGATTCCTTTACGGATAGGATATAATACCGATGGCAGAACCTTTTTGTTAAATCCCGCCGTTAAAATGGACAAGCACCTTAAAAAAAGGCATTTGATAGAATATTATAACGGCATATTAAAAGGCGCATCCCTGTTTAATGACGGTAGCCATATGGAGCTTTTCATCTGCCGCGATGACAGGCAATATGCTAAAAAGATTCTTGGTTCAGGTGGTTTTGATATCAAAAAACCGGTTATCGGTATCAATCCCGGCGCAACCGGAGGCACGGCAAAAAGGTGGTTCCCTGAGCGGTATGCCCGGCTTTGTGAAAAGCTGCACAAAAAATACAAAGTAAAGGTATTGATTTTCGGGGGGCCTTTAGATGCTGAACTTGGAGACAGGATTTTGGCTTTATCAAATGGGGTTTGCAAGAATATTGCAGGAAAAACAACCCTGGGCCAGGCATTTGCCCTGATTGAAAAATGCGATTTGTTTGTCACCAATGACTCGGGGCTCATGCACGCTGCTGCTGCCCTTCATGTTAATCAGGTGGCCGTTATCGGTTCCACGGATTTTATTGCCACAGCCCCTGCCGACAATAACAGCATCATGGTGCGGGAAAAGGTTTTGTGTGCACCCTGCTTAAAGGATGAATGCCCGATTGACCACCGGTGCATGGACAGAATCAGCGTGGATAAGGTAATGAACGTTTGTGAATCGATTCTGGAAAAAAAGCAGGCATTTTCAATAAAACTTAACAAAAAGGATGACCAGGCTGTTTCAAAATATTAAAAAAATACTGATTATCAAACCAAGTTCCCTGGGGGATATTGTCCATTCCCTGCCGTTTTTGCATGCTGTTAAAAAAGAGTTTCCCCATGCAGATATCGACTGGGTGGTGGCCCACGGCCTCCATACATTTTTACAGGACCATCCCATGATCAACCGTTTGTGGGTGATCAAAAAGGATCAGTGGAAAAAATTAAACAATTATAAGCAGACCGTAAAAGAGATCAATGATTTAAGAAAAGGTCTGAAGCAGGCCCGCTATGATGTCTCTATTGATCTGTCAGGTCTTTTGAGAAGCGGTGTGATCTCCTATTTTTCCAAAGCCCCCATACGGCTGGGATTTAAAGAATCAGATGAGGGCAGCCCCTTGTTTTACAGCCATAAGATCCACGGGAGCATGGAAATCCATGCCATTGACCGGTATCTTGAAATTGCCCGGTTCATGGGATGCAGTACTGATGAAATTGAATATCCTTTTGCACCCTATGATAAAAAGCCTCAGATATTGAGTGATCTGCCCAAAGAGTATATCGTGATGAGCCCATCAGCGGGAAAAGTGGCCAACCGCTGGCATGCAGGACGGTTTGGTGAGCTTGCATCCAAACTATCTTTGCCTGTCGTGGTAATTGCAAGCGGGGCGGAAAAAGATGTGGCTAATGAGGTGGTGGAAAATTCCCAGGGGTCTGCCATCTCCATTGCCGGAAAAACAACCCTCAAAGAACTGGTTGCCGTGATCGCCAGGGCTGCTTTTTTTGTCTGTAATGATACAGGCCCAATGCATATAGCGGCTGCGTTAAAAGTTCCGGTATTTGCCATATTCGGGCCGGCAAACCCAATTCGGACCGGACCCTACGGTGATATCCATACAGTGATTCAAAAAGAATTTGACTGTATTCCCTGTTATTGCAAAAAACCCTGCACCCATTTTCAGTTCAGATGTATGGAAGAACTTAGTGTTAGAGAAGTATTGAAAAGTGTTCATACGAAATTGGATGAATTATGAAGGTCTCTGTCATTGTCACCACATATAACCGTCCGGATGCCTTAAAAAAGGTGCTGGAGGGCCTGCTGGCACAAACTCGGCTGCCTGATGAGGTGGTGATTGCCGATGACGGATCAAAAAAAGAGACAGCAGACATGCTGGCTCCATTTTTAACGGCGCTCCAAAATGTTGTAAAACATGTTTGGCAGGAAGATAAAGGCTTCAGGGCTGCCAGAATCAGGAACAAGGCCATTTTAAAGTCTACGGGCCAATACCTGATCCTGCTGGACGGCGACTGCATCCCGGAACGGCATTTTATAAAGGACCACCTTGCCCTGGCCCGGGAAGGATATTTTTTCCAGGGAAAGCGCGTGCTGGTCAATAAAA
This sequence comes from Desulfobacteraceae bacterium, assembly GCA_024225895.1. Lineage (GTDB taxonomy): Bacteria > Desulfobacterota > Desulfobacteria > Desulfobacterales > Desulfobacteraceae > JAAEMC01. The sequence goes on from JAAEMC010001040.1 coordinate 5,284, forward strand.
GTATAGAACCTTCATTTTCTTTTACCGACACCCAATCAAAAATAAGACTGATATTGCTGGCATTATTGGGAAAGATTTCCAACAGTCATCATATCTTACGAATCCCTGTTTTCCCGACATTAAAGCTGAGCAAACTGTCCGGAATCAAGTCCTGCAATTTTGGCGTTTTTAGAAAGGATATCTTTGCCGTTAACGGGTTTAACCATGAATTTGAAGGCTGGGGCAGGGAGGACTCGGAACTTGTGGTCCGGCTGTTTAAATACGGGCTCAAAAGAAATGAGAATCCTTTCAAGGCGATCTGTTATCATCTCTGGCACCGGGAAAACCAGCGAAACCGAATCAAAAAAAATGATCATATCCTTGAAAATGCCATGGCCTCGGATAATTTTTTCTGCAATAAAGGTCTAAGTGAATTGGAAACCCAGGAAAAATAATATGGGAAGCATTAACCAAATATTTGCCAGGATAGATGCAGATGGCTTCATCTTCTGGTTTGTTGCCTTAACCTTTCTGCTGTTGCCAACCGGTACAGCACCACCCCTGATCGCCGTGGGACTGGCTCTTGCAGTCTGGCTTTTTTCCGGCCGGTTTCTAAAAGCAGGGCATATTTTGACCAGGTCGTTTTTCTGGCCTGTGATTCCTTTTTTAGTACTGCCCTGGATTGGCCTTCTATATTCCCTGGACCCGGAGCTTGGAATGGATTATGCCATGAAAACAAAATACTGGATTGTGCTTTTAGTCACTGCCGGCCTGGTTCTGGATGAACAGCGTATCCGTATTTTGATTCATTTTTTCTGGGCTGGTCTGTTCATGGGAGCGGCCCTTGCATTGATCCAGTTTGCAGGGTTTGTAAAACCCATAGACCATATGTTTTTAGGGTTTGGGATCGTCCACACCCTTATTTCCATGTACCTGATCATCGGGATCCTGACCGCCTCCTTTTATTTTAAAAGTGCAAAAACAAAGGGCTACAAGATCTTGTTAATTGTTTTAATGGCTGCCTTTCTTTTTCATTTAACCGTACTTCGCGGCAGGAGCGGATACCTGATGTTTGCCTGTTTTTCCCCGTTTGTTGCCGCCAATCTTATGTATTCATTTTCAAAAAAGATAAAGGTTGCTCTTTGCATCCTGATGATTTTATCCTTGTCATTGTCGCCTGTGGTAAGACAAACAATCCACACCACCATGACCAATCTGGAAGCACAAAAACAAAAGATTGCCCAGGGAGTTGATGTGGAGGAATTCCCCAGGTTTTTCATAATCCGGTCCGCTGTTGAGCAATTGATCGCCCATCCATTTATCGGGATCGGAACCGGGAGCCTTGCCCATCCCACAAGACTTGAGGGCCATGAAGTGGCCCATCCCCATAATAATATTTTATATATGGGGGTCAGTTTCGGCTTATTTGGAATCCTGGCATGTTTATGGCTTTTCTGGACCCTGTTTATACGCAGTTGGAAACACAGGGCCACCCCTTTGGGATATTTTATCATGTCCATTTGCCTTGTGCTTTTTTTTGGGGGTGTTTTTGATACACATATTCTCAATACCGGAACCTTGTTGCTTCTGGCAATGGGGTATGGTTTATTAAATTGTCTTGAACCTGATAAGCCGGAGAAAATCGATACCTGATGGAAAAATTATCTGTATATATTATTGCTTTTAATGAAGAAGAAAAGATAGAGGCTGCTGTCTTAAGCGTTAAATGGGCAGATGAAATTATTGTGGCTGACTCTTTTAGTACGGACGATACGGCAAAAATTGCTGAAAAATGCGGGGCCCGGGTGCTGCAGATACCCTTTAACGGCTTTGGGGAACTGAGAAACAAGGCCATTGCAGCCTGTTCCCACAACTGGATTTTCAGCCTGGATGCAGATGAACGGTGCACCAAAAGCGCGCAGCAGGAAATCGTAAAGATTATAAATGCCAGGGACAGCCGGGATGCCTATTATGTTCCCAGGAGAAACTATTTCATGGGCAAATGGATAAGGCATGCAGGGTTTTATCCGGATTACCGGCAGCCCCAGGTTTTCAAAAAAGGTGCGCTGACATTTAGAAACGATGCGGTCCATGAGCGGTATGAGATCATCAGCAAACAGGAGCCTGGATATTTAACCTCATTTATAAACCAGGTCCCCTTTAAGAATCTTGAAGAGGTGATTCACAAAGCCAACAGGTATTCCACTCTGGGCGCTGACAAGTTAATGGAGAATGGATCTGCCCCGGGAATGCTTACGGCGGTCACCCATGGGTTCTGGGCCTTTTTTTCCATGTATGTGCTCAAAGGGGGTTTTTTAGACGGGTGGCCCGGCTTTATCATTGCGTTTGGTAATTTTGAAGGTACCTTCTATAAATACGCCAAGTTCTATTTGAAAAGCAAAGGTCTTGAATCCTTTTTGGACATCCGGTTTCCGGAAAGGTAGACCCCAATGACCGGGATCGCTTTATCACTTGTCTGTTTTTCAGGCTTTGTCTTTGCCGCCAATCACTGGCTTAAAATTAAGTTTTCCTTTGCTCCTTTATTTGCCATTTCATTTTTAGGTGTTTGTTTGTTCTTTTTCGCTGTGACCAATCACCTTGAATTCGGGACCTGGTTTCTCATTGTCAGCGGATTTCTTTTTTTTATTCCCCTTTTAATAAAAGTGATTAAAAAACCCTCTTTTTTACACGAAGAGATTTTTCGCAGCCCAGTGACGGTTTTTATTTTTTTGTGCCTCTTTTCTTATACCATCACCCTTGGCATGTCGTTTACCGTGATCGACGATTATGTCTATTGGGGTATTATGGGCAAATATCTTTTTTGGTATAATCAATTGCCGGGGATTGAAACCACTATTATTCCAAAGCATCTGGCTTATACCCCGGGCACCGGTCTGATCCATTATTTTTTCTACCAGCTTTTTGGAAAATATGCGGTTTCCATCTCCTATTTTGCCCAGAATATGATTCTGGTTTCTTCGGTTTTTGTGCTGGTGACAAAACAAAATATTAAAAAATCACTGGCCGGGTTCTGCCTGGCAGTTGTTCTGCTGACTTTGTTTTGCGGATCTGTCTTCACAAAACTTCAGGTGGATTATCTTTTATCTGTCTTCTTTTTTGCTGTAATCTGGATCTGGTTCAGCGAAAAACAGGACCCAATGAAGCTTTTGGCAGTCAGCCTTCCCATCTGCTTTTTGTTTTTGATCAAACAAATCGGTTTTGCTTTAGGGCTTTTGGCATTGGCGTTTATTTTCCTGGATATTTTGTTGTGCAGCCATCTGGTTAAAAAGGAGAAATTAAAATTAATGGGAGGTGTGATTCTGGTGGGTGCAGCCCTTTTTGGCATCAAAACCATCTGGGCACATCATTGCGAACTCATGGGCTTTACGGCTTTCAACAATGCCATAAATTTTGAGAGTATCAAAACAGCACTTCATATCTTTTCCAATGATCAGATAAAAAAAGGATTTTTTCTTTTTATTAAGGACATCTTTTTAGGGCCTGCAGACAGGCTGAACCTGCCCTACCTTGTCTGGGACATCGGGCTGGGGTTTTTATGGATAAAACTATTAAAAGACAAGGATTTTTCTCAAAAAAAGAGGTATGGGCGGATAATCATCTTTTTTGCGGCCTCATTTGTCTTGTATGTTGCCATGCTTTATTTTTTACAGGTTATTGTTTTTAAGGTCGGTGTTGCCTTTGACCATACTGTGGGGCTGACAAGGTATTTGAATATCTTTTTTACCCCAATGGTTTTGTTCACGGTTCTGGTCTTTTTTCATCATACTTTTTTTAAAAAAGTTCAGATACCGCTCAAGGCGCTGATTGTTTTCTCAGGCTTGGTAATACTCATACTTGGCGCCTCTCGTATTGAAACATCAATGCATCGGGAACCCGGAGATGTTGAGGCCCAAAAGATATCCAATAAGATCAGTTCCCATATTGATATTCAAAAAACAG
>JAAEMC010001041.1 GCA_024225895.1 Desulfobacteraceae bacterium
AAGCTTCCCAAGCTTGATGTCGCGAGTTCGAGCCTCGTTACCCGCTCCATCTTATAGGTGTAGGATGGCAGATATGTTCCATAAGATTGGAGTTAAGAAATGATCTGATCCTTTATTAAGTGAGTTTGGTGAAGATTTTGTTGTTGTAAGCTGTACTAGGAACGGGCATCTGCCCGTTTTTGTATTTGAGGATGGAATAGTTTAAATATGATTTGGCGGTAAAAATGGGTGTTGGGAAAACGCAAAATAGAGATGGTCTGGTGGCCAAGATTATAGAAGTGGCCCAGCCTTTATGCCAGGCAGAAAATTTTGAGCTGGTACACTTGGAATGTATTCAAAACAAAATTGAAAGCATTGTAAAGGTATATATTGATAAACCCGGCGGTATTACCGTTGATGATTGTGTTTATATCAGCCGTCAGCTTGGGGATTTAATTGATGTCACCATTGATGATTTTGGTCGTTATCGACTGGAAGTCTCCTCCCCGGGACCGAAGCGGCCATTAAAGAATAAAGCGGATTATCAACGCTTTAAAGGCCAGAGAGTAAAGATAGAAACTCATGAACCAGTTGACGGCCAAAAAAAGTTTACAGGAGTTCTTGATCAGGTTGATGAGGATTCAATTATCATTGCTTATGATGGCAAGCAGGTTGAAATAAAAGACCTGATAATCAGCAAGGCTACACTTGCAGGTTCATAAAATGGAGAACGGTAACACATGTTTATCTCAGATATTAAGCGGGTTATTGATCAGGTAAGCCGGGAAAAGGGAATTGACTCGGAAATACTGATAACGACCTTAAAAGAAGCCATTATTTCGGCTGCCAGAAAAAAAATTGGCCCCAGAGCAGATATAGAAGTTCATTATGATGATAAAAGTGGTGATGTTGAAGTTTTTCATTTCAAGGAAGTAGTGGAAACCGTTGAATACCCGGATGGCGAGTTAACCCTTAAAGAAGGGTATGAATACGATCCGGAATGTGAAATTGGAGATAGTTTAGGCATCCGGATTGATATGGAAGACTTCGGAAGGATTGCTGCCCAGTCTGCCAAACAGGTAATCATTCAGAAGATGAGAGAAGCAGAAAGGAATGCTGTTTATGAAAATTTCATCCATAAAAAAGGTAAAATTTTAAACGGGATTGTTCAACGGTTTGACAGAGGGAGTATTATTGTAAACCTGGGCCAGGCTGAGGCGGTTCTAAGACCCAGGGAGCAGATGCCTAAAGAGAATTATAAAAGAGGGGACAGAATCAGGGCCTTCGTGCTGGATGTACTCGAGGAATCAAAAGGAGCACAGATCATTCTATCCCGTACGCATCCAGCTTTTTTAATGGAGCTTTTTAAAACCGAGGTACCGGAAGTGTCTGAGGGTATTGTAACAATGAGGGGTGCGGCCAGAGTTCCGGGTGTCAGGGCTAAAATTGCGGTTTCTTCATCAGATTCAGATGTGGATCCGGTTGGTGCATGCGTTGGAATGAAAGGCAACAGGGTTCAAAACATTGTCCAGGAATTGCGTGGGGAAAAAATAGATATTGTCCAATGGAACCCGGATATTGCTAAATTTGTTTGCAATGCCCTGTCTCCGGCTGAAATTGTCCGGGTGATTATCGATGAAGACAATCAGTCCATGGAAGTAATTGTGAATGATGAATATCTCTCCATTGCTATTGGAAAGGGCGGACAAAATGTATCCCTTGCATGTGAAATTACCGGATGGCATTTGGAAGTGACTAGTGAGGAAGAATACAGCCGTGAAGTAAAGGCCGGGTATGATGATTTGATGAAGCTTTCCAAGGTGGGTCTGCCCATGGCAGAGGCACTGTTCAAAAGTGGGTACGCCTCGCTTTTGGATATATCCGAAGCGGTTACAGAAGATATTTGTGCAATAATGGAAATATCTGAAGAAGAAGTGGCTGGCTTGATTGAAGAGGCTAAAGTCATTTTGGAAGAAGAGCGCAAGGAAGAAGAGCGCAAGGAAGAAGAGCGCAAGGAAGAAGAGCGCAAGGAAGAAGAGCGCAAGGAATTAGAAGAAGATAGTCAGAAAGATGATAGCCAGAAAGATGATAGCCAGAAAGATGATAGCCAGAAAGATGAGTCTGAAACTGAGGAAGAATAAAAACTTAATTATCAAACGGTTAGAGTAAATAGCAAAAAGATAATTATTTGGGGGCATGGAATGGCGAAGGTCAGAGTATACGAGTTAGCAAAAGATCTGAACATGACAAATAGAGCACTTCTTACGAAAATGAAAGAATTGAGCATCGAAGTTAAAAGCCATATGAGCTCTCTTGAAGACAGTGATGTCGCAGCGATTAAAAGAAATGTTTTTGGCAAGGACAAAAGGAAGGTTGATGTCAAAGTCAGGCCATCTGTCATCAGAAGGCGGCGCCTGAAATCTGACGATGCTGTCCAAGAGGACGATGCTGTTCAAGAGGAAGATGCTGCCCAAGAGGAAGATACTGCCCAAGAGGAAGAGGTCCAGCCAGAAGTTGAAGAAAAGGTTGTGACCAGAAAAGCGGCTGCCGCAAAAGCGGAAAATGATGAGATGGTTGATACTTCTGAGCCGGAAAAAGGAACAAAAGTAAAAGAAAAAAAGAAGCCGAAAGAAAAAAAAGCAGCATCTAAAGCAAAGAGAAAAGCCAAGAAAAAGGGCGGTAAAAATGAGGCCCCGGCAAAAATAATTAAGTCTGCAGAAAAAGTTTCAAAAGAAACGGTTGAAGAAGAAGTGCTTGAAGAAGAAGTGCTTGATAAGAAGGCAGAAGAACCGGAAAAGATCGCGCCTGAAGCATTGCAAAAAAAGCCGGAAGAGAAGATCGAGGATCCGGGTTCTGAAAAGGTAGAGGCCAAAGAAGATCAAAAAGCTGAGCCAGATGCCAAAGTACCGGAAGTTGAAACGAAGGATAAAAAGAAAAAGAAAAGAAAGAAAAAGAAATCCATACCTGCCAAGATTGTTAAGATTGCAGATCCTTCAGTGATTGAAAATTTGAAAAAGTCAAAACCCTTTGAGGAAAAAAAGCGGACACCTTTTAAAAAAGAAGAAGCCGCCGAATCCCCTGTTAAAAGGAAGGTAAAGAAGACCAAAGCCAAAGCCGCTGCTGAATCCGGAAAGGGGAAAGCTGCTTTCAAGGTGCCTGATATGCCCATACCCGGAGATTCTGACCGGAGTAAATGGAAAAAAGACCGTCGAAAAGATGAGTTTGTCCCTGAAAAATCAAGCCGGAAAAAGCATCGAAAGAAAAAATCAGTGGTGGAAGGGGACGCCCTCTATCAAGGCGGCCGCGGCCGGAAAAGGCGAGGGAGAAAAGATACCCGGGCAAGAAAAGGAAAATTTCAAAAAACTCAGATTACAACACCAAAGGCTATAAAGCGGCGTGTTAAAATTGATGAAGCCATTGAATTGGCAGAGCTTGCCAAGCGTATGGGAATTAAGGCCAATGAAATGATTGCCAAGCTTATGACCCTCGGTGTTATGGCAACGGTAAATCAGACCATTGATTTTGATACTGCGGAATTGGTTGCTGCTGAGTTCGGTTTTGAAGTGGAAAAAGCATCCTTTGAAGAAGAAACACTGATGAGCTTGGAGGATGTGGAATCCGATGCAGATAAAATGATTGAAAGAGCACCTGTGGTCACAATTATGGGGCATGTTGACCATGGAAAAACCTCACTTCTGGATGTGATCCGTAAATCTAAAATCACCAGCGGTGAAGCCGGCGGCATCACTCAGCATATTGGTGCATACAATGTGGAAACCCCAAATGGCAGGATTGCATTTTTGGATACACCTGGCCATGCAGCATTTACAGCCATGAGATCCAGAGGAGCCAGTGTAACGGATATCGTTATTCTGGTTGTTGCTGCAGATGATGGCGTTATGCCCCAAACCATTGAGGCAATCAATCATTCCAAGGCCGCAGGAGTCCCTGTGGTGGTCGCCGTAAATAAAATGGATAAGGCTGGGGCCGATCCGGACAGAATAATGCGTGAATTATCTGAATTAGATCTTCTGGCCGAGGACTGGGGAGGCAGTACCATCTTTGTGAAGGTTTCTGCCAAGGCTCAAACTGGTATTGATGAACTTTTGGAAATGATATTGCTCCAGTCGGAGGTGTTGGAACTCAAAGCAAACCCGGATAGAAAAGCCACCGGCTATGTGATTGAGTCAAGATTGGATACAGGCCGAGGGGCTGTGGCAACGGTTTTGGTAAAACACGGAACCTTGAGGGATGGTGATCCCATCGTTTGCGGGCTTCACTCCGGTCGAATCCGGGCAATGATTGATGATTCCGGTAGCAGAATCAAGAAAGCAGGCCCAAGCACACCGGCAGAAATAGTTGGTTTGACGGGTGTACCGGATGCGGGTGATGAGTTTATTGCCGTGGCAACAGATAAAGATGCCAAGCAGATATCCCAGCACAGGCTCCAAAAACAGCGGGCCAAAGAACTGGCAAAGAAAAGTCGTGCAAATCTCGAGAAGATGTTTGAAAACCTGGGTACTGCTGAGGTGAATGAACTCAAACTTATTGTGAAGGCAGACGTTCATGGTTCAATAGAAGCCTTGAATGATTCATTAAACGATTTGGCCAAGGAAGAGGTTGAGATTAAAATTGTTCACTCTGGCGCTGGAACCATTAATGAATCAGACGTGTCCCTGGCTGCGGTGTCAGATGCCATCATCATTGGATTTAATGTCCGTCCGACTCCCCAGATCCGAAGATTGGCCAAAGACGAGAACGTGGATATGAGGTTTTATGATATTATTTATGATGTCATTAATGATATTAAAGCAGCTCTGGATGGCCTGATGCCATCAACCTTCCACGAGAACATCATCGGTCGGGCAGAGGTCAGAGAGACCTTTGTTGTTCCTAAAATGGGTACCATTGCCGGTTGTGCCGTCCTTGACGGTAAAATGATCCGTGGCAAGAAAGTACGCCTGTTAAGGGACGGTGTCATAAAATGTGATACTGAGCTTTCGTCTCTGAGACGGTTTAAAAATGACGCCAAGGAAGTTGAGCAGGGGTTTGAGTGTGGTATCGGTCTTGAAAATTATAATGATATCAAAAGAGATGATGTCATTGAATGCTATGAGATTGAAGAAAAGAAATACAAGGCTGAGTAAATAAAAAAATGAAACCTTATACAAGAGCGGACCGTGTCAGTGGCAAAATCCAGCATGCCATATCCGAACTGTTAAATAAAAAGATGCAGGACCCGAGAATTGAAATGGCAACTATCAGTTCTGTTAAATTGACGCCGGATCTTCGGGTTGCCTATGTCTATGTGACCGTATTTGGCGATGAAAAAAAGATTACAGATACTCTGGCTGGTTTTAAAAAATCCAAGGGATTCATTAAAAAAAGAATTGCGCC
>JAAEMC010001042.1 GCA_024225895.1 Desulfobacteraceae bacterium
ATAATTTTGTGGCAGGCTGCCACATATTTTGAAACCGAAAGCCCCACACCAATGGGGACTACGCACAGATCAATAATTACATTCATATCTCCAACCCCCTTTTTCAATGATCAATATTTTTATTCTATAGCGATTCCCAAAATAAAGCTCCTAAAAAAATGATAGATTAATGGAATCGCCTTTGAGCAAATCGTTTGTAGTATTAAGAGAATCTTACCCACACATAATAGAAACAGGTACCATAGTATCGGAACATTTTTTTGCGATTTGCTATATATATTTGTCTTATAACATTCAAGACAGCAGAGTAAACGGCCTTTACAATTTATTGGATCACAGTGTATATCAGGAAATATAAAATAAAAAATAGATGTTCAACTGAGATAAGAATATTCATGAGCGGTCCACACAAAATAAGAATGATGATGAGAGCTGAAAGGGAAGCAGCCAAAAGAAGGTTCAGGCGACAGCGAAACAAAAACCAGCTTGCCCAACCGGGAAAGCTGGACAGCATCATTGTCCTGGACCGTTTAAAACCAACATTTAATATAGGTAAAATCTTTCGAAGTGCAGATATTTTTGGTGTTCGGGAAGTTCATTTGATCGGGATTGATTTTTTTGATCCCGCACCGGGCATGGGCGCTTTTAAATGGGTGCCTGCCATATTTCACCATGGCTTTTTCCCATGTTATACCCAGCTTTTCGAACAGGAATATACCATTTTTACTCTGGAACCGGACAGAGGAACACCCATATCTCAAATACAACTGCCAAAAAAAAGTGCCTTTGTATTTGGACATGAGGAATTCGGCATCAGTTTTGAACCCGACCTTTTCCCCGGAATCAAGCGATTGAGCATCCCCCAGATGGGCAAATCCCAGAGTTTGAATGTGAGTGTTGCAGCATCCATTGCCATGTATGAATATTTAAAACAGCATGGTCCGGATATTTCAAATCAAAAAGAGTGAACATGCAAGCACCGCAAAAATAAC
>JAAEMC010001043.1 GCA_024225895.1 Desulfobacteraceae bacterium
ACCATTGTTTTATTTCAAACATAGAACTTAAACAAAGCTTGTCCATTGATTCTGTTGAAGCCAAATATGCCATCAGATCCTTCAATCGGGTTGATGTAAATGAGGTTGTGATTTCCGGCTTGAATATTCATGCTGTTCTGGATGAAAATAATCAGTTCAGGTTAAAGGATTTTGAATTTCCCCAAAACCCTGGAAACCAAAACAAAGAAAATTCCTTTGACCGATTTTTGGCCTTGCTGCCCAATAAAATCATCTTTAAAAATACCAGGCTTGTTTTGAACGCCTTTGATGATGAAATTATGATTCCATTTGATATCATTTCTTCTGTCCATAAAACAGAACATAAAGCTGTTGCGGATGCCCTGTTTTTTCCTTTTGGCGAAAAGATTGAGACCATGATCAGCTTGGATACCGCCCATGGGATCGAGTCTGTAAAAATAAAGGCAGACAAGTTCCAGACAGATCATCTGGCCGCAATTTTAACAAAGGTGGCTCCCGGGATAAAGATTACCGGTCCTGCGGATTTTAATATTGAGAAATATAAAGATGAAAATTGGAAGATTTATCTGTCCAATGCATTGCTTACCGCACCCATTAAGGCAGGAGTTAAAGCATTAAATACCAGCCTGTCCGTGGGAAATGAAAACATTAATGCCTTTGGATCATTAGATCTTTTTTATCCGGGACTGCCCCAAGTGAACCTGATATACAACATGGATGTGAATCTGAATAATAATTTATGGTTTGACCTTATTGTTCAGAATACCTTGGTCAATGAATATAAAATTTCCCATGACCTGTGCAAGGCTGTTATTGAAAATCCGGCTGTTAAGATGGAAGTGAGCGGTACAAAAGAAAAATTTTCCGGAGATCTGTATTTTGCATTTAAAAACGGGGTTTTAAACCAAAAGGACCTGGCCCTCAATTTGTCCGGACTCTCAGTTACGGCAGATTATAATGGTGATTTTACGGCAAGCGGAAAGGGAGTGTCCCTCAATTTGACCTCTGAACTGGAAAAGGTAAATCTAACGTCTGCCACTATGGCGTCACAGTTTAAAAAAACAAAGATAAAGGGCCGTATTCACCTGGATAAAAAATTAAATCCTGCCTTTAAAGCAAATATAAAGCTGGCCAAAGGAAAAGTATCCTTGCCAAAGCATAAAATAAATGTGTCAGGGATTTATGCAAACCTGCCTGTCACATACCCTGTAAAGAAAAAACCCTCTGCAAAGGGAACTTTTTCCATACAAAAACTTGTCTATGATCAGAAAGTGAAATTCAAAACCAAAGGCCAAATAGCACAGACCGGTAATCATAGTGCAACACTTCGTGGCAGCGTGGTTCTCGATGATTTTCCTGATCTGAAAATTGCCTATCAATCTAAAGCCGGCCTGGATAAGAACAAGGGGCCGGTAATTCATTTTGATTTTGATTCAAAGCCTTACACAATTCAATCCCATCAATTAACTGGCTTTTTACCCAAATTTAAACAGGAACTGAAATTTGACTTGAATTTTAATTCCAAAGGCAGTGTCCGGTATGAGAATAATTCCCTGGATACTGCCATGGTGCTAAAGGTTACGGACGGCAGTTTCAAAATACCGGATGCCAATTTTGCTGTCCATGGTATTGAAACCACTCTTTTTATGAATGATCTGATCATCCCTGAAAGTTTACCCGGGCAAATCTTAACTTTGGATACTATTTCCATTAACAATGTACTCATGGAAGATGCCAAGTTGTCTTACAGTATTGAGGACGGCAGATCCCTGCTTGTGGAGAATGCACAGGTAAAATGGTGCAATGGCCGTGTATCTGCGGAATCCATACGGTTCCCGGGAAAGGATAATACCTATTCTTTGACATTGTTTTGCGACCGGCTTGAACTCAGCCGGCTTTTAAGACAAATGGGTGCGTTTACTGCCCAGGGACAGGGAACATTGAATGGCAGAATTCCGATAACTTATATGGATGGTGAGATTTCCTTTGACAACGGATTCTTGTTTTCAACACCGGGCAGTGGCGGTAAGATCATCGTTGAAAATACCGACCGTCTTACAGCCGGCATCCCAATGGACAGCCCCCAGTTTGCCCAGTTAGATCTTGCAAAGGAAGCATTAAAAGATTTTGAGTATAAATGGGCAAAGCTGGCTTTTAACACGGTTGACGATACTCTTTTTTTGAAAATGAGAATGGATGGCAAACCCGCAAAACTTTTGCCCTTTGAATATAAAAAAGAAATTGGATCCTTTGTAAGGGTGGATGCATCCAGTCCCGGGTCCCGTTTCCAGGGGATTAAGCTGGATATAAATTTAAAACTCCCCTTTAATCAGGTTTTAAAATTTGGTAATCAAATGAAGAATATATTAAATTAAAAAAAGGAGCGCGTATGACCGGCAAAACAATTTGTATCACATTGTTCCTGATGTTGTTTGTATTTGGTGGATGTAATTCCACCCATCAGGTAGAGGTCAAGCCTGTCGAAATCAAGCCCATTCACATTACCATTGATGTGAATGTGAAAGTGGACAAGGCCTTGGATGATTTTTTCAGTGACATTGATGACGCAGAAGAGAGTATACCAACAGAATAGGAGGGAATATGTATAGAAAAAAAGGATTGATTGCAGGGGTTATGGTACTGGTCTGTTTTGTATTTTGTTCCCAGGTGGTGCTGGCTAAAGGTATCAAGGAAAGAATGCTGGAACGGCTGCCCGTTATTAAGGAATTGAAATCAAAAGGCCTTGTTGGAGAAAATAACAAAGGGTATCTTGCGTTTATTACTGCAACCAAAG
>JAAEMC010001044.1 GCA_024225895.1 Desulfobacteraceae bacterium
ATGGAAATTTTTGAGCAGATTAGAAAGACAAAGTGTCTTTTAAAGAAATGGCCGAAATCTCACCTTCCTGGCGAACCGATTTTGTCTCATCTGCTGCGTCGCAGGCATTTGCGGTAAATAATTACAGCAGCATGCCCTGCAACTTGCAGCTAAAACAAACTCGATTCGTGAAATATTCGGGTTAAAGTTCCGCGATTTGAGGATGATAAGATATATGTTTTGTCTAATTTTGACACATGACTGCAAAAGAAGGAATAAAGGGCATGACCCATATTAAAAATGTATTTCTAAAACCCGGAGAGCTGGTTGTCAGTCCCACTCCAGTAATCATCCAGACTGTTTTAGGTTCATGTGTCGCAGTGTGCCTGCTTGATATAAAATCAGGCTGCGGCGGCATGAATCATTTTATGCTGCCGCGATCAAGTAAAAAGAATCTTTCTTATAAATACGGTGATTACGCCATTGCCCAACTTATTTCACAAGTCTCCGCACTGACCGGCAATACACATTTTTTGGTTGCTAAAATTTTTGGCGGGGCAAGTATACTCAAAGAACTGACATCCTCTATCGGTGAAAAGAACATTAACCTATCATTATCCACTTTAAAAGAAAATGGAATAAAAATTACGGCAAGAGATATCGGAGGTGCCGAGCACAGAACTATCCACTTTGATACATCCACCGGCCGTGTCAGGATGTACCGGGCAAACAAATCCAAAACGAGAATAATGCTTCCGGTTGCCAAACAGGCCCTTGGAAAACAAAAAATTCTGGTATTGGATGATATGATTTCCCGAATGGTATCTCTTAAAATGTTTCTACAGCAAAAGGGTTATAAGGTGGCCATAAGCAGTGATCCTGATGCAGTACTTAAAAAGCAGAAGCAAAGTAATATGGATGTATTGATTGCAAATGCGGATTCAGCAGTAAAGAAAGTTGACGGCATATATTTTTATGTATCATGTAAAGATGACAATACAAAAAAAGATGTCACCGTTGTAGTACACGAGGCAACCGGAAGTTTAGGTAAGGTAATATTTGACAACGGTTATGCTGATTATTATTTAGACCGGATAAACACGGAAGCGGATTTAAACAAACAAATCGGCAATCTGCTAAAGGCAATGTTTAATCAAAAATCAAATATTCAGTAAAAAGGAACAAAAATATGAAACAAACAATCTTAATAGTTGACGATAGCCTTACCATCAGAAAAGCATTGGAACAGCGTCTGCGTGAACACGGATACAAAACGCAAACTGCAAAAAACGGCAGGGATGCGTTGGATAAACTCAAAGCTGTCAAAAATATTGATACTATTCTGATGGATATTGAGATGCCGGAAATGGGAGGTATCGAGGCTACCAGAATAATTAAATCAGATCCCGCATTATTTATACCAATTATAGTTCTAACAAGCCATGACAAGGCTGTACAGGTTGCAGAAGGCCTTGATGCCGGTGCTGATGATTATATATCCAAAAAGGCTGAACCAGTTGAAGTCATTGCAAGAATCAGAGCATCCCTGAGAGTTAAATATTTTCATGATGAACTTGAAAAAAGCAATTTACAGCTCAAGCAAACTGAAAAAATTCTAACCGCCATTCAAACAGCAGCAGATTTCGGTGATAAAGTTGGCCGCCACCTGAAGCTAATTCAACAGGAAAATCCTTCTGAAAGCATACTAAAACAAATAAATTCGATTCGAAAGATCATAGATGAAATGATAGAAGAAGTAACAGAAAAGTTCAGCAGACATACTGAAAATATGGATGGTTTTATGTCCTCAGACAGTGAGTTTGAAGAGTTTTAACTTCTTTTAATGCTGAGTCATGAAATTCGATTTCTCTGTTCATATACAAGCTCCTTCCAACTTAAGTCTCTCTTTTTCGAAGATAAAACTCGCGCTTAATAGAATAGAACGGAAGTAGACCATTTCCTTTCGCGACAGAATCATAAAGGTCTACATCTTTTTCATGTATCATGCCAATTTTTTCCATGACACGACGGGATGCGATATTCTCCATGTCGGTTACTGCTTGTACACAAATAACTTCAGGCTTGATAAAAATCCAATCCAAGCATGCAGTTAACGCCTCTGTTACCAACCCTTTTCCCCACCAGGATTTTCCCATAGCATAGGCAATTTCTGGTCCTGCCCCCTTTATCTGTTCGGGAAGGAATCCACAGTACCCAATAAAGCTACCCAATGTGCCCAGTTTAGTATCCCTAATGCAAATAGCCCAAACACCAAACCCAAGTTCATTCCAAGGTTTTATAAAATCCGTAATATATCCTAAGGCAACTTCTTGCTGTCCCTCAATAGTTGATACAGCATCAGAATATGGTAGCCAGTACATTACATCCATATCTGACATGATTATATCAACCATTGCATCTTGATCAGATATCGACAAAGGTCTTAAAGTCAATCGCTTTGTTTTTAAACTAGGAATCATAATTCCTTGCAGATATTTGTGCATTTAACGGCAACAATGACCAGCTTTAAAAACCCCTGCGGCATTGCCTAAAAATAAAGAATTTACATAATGAGAAAATTACATTAAACAAAAAAACGCCGGCTTTCAAAGTCTGTCGTCCATTGTTTTGTTAGCCGATTTTCTGCTTATAACACCCACCAAAATAAAACTTAGTAATGGTGTAGC
>JAAEMC010001045.1 GCA_024225895.1 Desulfobacteraceae bacterium
CCGTCAACCCGTCATAAAGCTGAACCAGACGTTCTGCCAAAGAACATTTGTTATCAGAATGAACAATTCCATTGGCAATATGACTGATGCGGGAGCCTTCAACGTCTATGACGCCCCATCCGGTTTTTCTTAAATGTTCTTCAGGAGTGTATTCAGCATCATGGATTAAAAGATCAGCGTCTTTTGAAAAATTGACATAAGCATCAATTTTGCAACCACCGGGATGATCGTAGCCCAGTTCATTGTCCGTTAAAAAGACAAAGGTCTTGTTGTCTTCCGTAAATTTATAGCCATAGCCGCAGCCGGGATGGCTTGTGGGGATAGTCTCTATTTGAATGGAACCAATGGCAAACTGATCGGTAAGCCCTTTTTCAAATTTCATGTCGGCATTCAATTCTCTAAATTTAATCGGGAAAAAGGGGCATTTCATCACTTCGTTGATCACATCCTGGGTCGACATGCCGGCAAACATGCGATCCTGGATATGGGCAATGGTTTTGCTGTACTGAAGCGGTTTAAAATAAGCAACACCCAAAATATGATCCCAATGTGCATGGGTGAATAATATCGTGTATTCCCGGATATTGCGCTTCAATAAAGAATTGCCCAATTGACGCATGCCGGTACCTGCGTCGACGATAATGGTTTCTCCGCTTTTCGCAACAATTTCAAGACAGCTGGTATCGCCGCCATACTTTTTATATACTTTTCCTGATACAGGGATAGAGCCTCTTGAGCCCCAGCATTTAATATACATGGTTTTCCATTACCATATCAATAAATTAGAGTCCACCGTAAAAATGAACCTTTCATTTATTATGATACGAAAAATCCGAAAATCAATCTTTTTTTTTTAAGATTACGCGCAAACTCTATGATGCGATATTTTTATCAGCGGATTGACCCTCGGCAAACTTGTTCATTATCTTTAAAACTTGTTCATCATTATCAAACTTTTTTTGAGTAATTACTGTTCACTTATTGACAATACAGTTTATTTTTCTTAGGAAAACAATGCGATTATTAGAACAATTATGATAAACTACATATCAATTATAAAGTACAAAGGGGAATTTTTAGATGGCACAACTAATATCAGATAGAAGAGACGTTGATTTTGTACTACATGAACAAATCGGAATGGTTGAGCACAAACTTTTCGAAGAATTTGATAAAAAAACAGCAGATCTGATTGTTTCAGAAGCAAGAAACCTTGCGATTAAAGAGATTCTTCCCACCTTTAAGGATGGGGATGAAATAGGATGCAAACTTGAAAATGGTGTCGTAACCGTTCCTGAATCATTTAAAAAAGCATGGGACCTTTATTGTGAAGGCGAATGGCTTGCCATGTGTGACGACCCCAAGGAAGGCGGCCAGGGAATGCCCAAAACAGTAGGATGTGCCGCCTTGGAATATATGGTGGGAGCCAACTCTGCTTTCATGCTTTACTATGGCATGACCCATGGCGCTGCCAAACTGGTTGAAAAATTCGGTACACCAGACCAGAAAAAATATTACTTAAAAAAGATGTTTGCGGGTAAATGGGGCGGAACTATGCTTTTAACCGAACCCGACTCCGGTTCCGACCTTGGTACAGTCTCAACCATGGCTATCCCAAAAGGGGACGGGACCTACTCAATCCAAGGATCAAAAATCTTCATATCCGGAGGAGAGCATGACCTTTGTGATAATATTATCCACCCCGTTCTTGCCCGCATGGAAGGAGCACCAGCAGGAACCAGGGGCATCTCCCTTTTTCTGGTTCCCAAATACCATGTAAATGAAGACGGAAGCATTGGTGAATTCAACAATGTCGTCTGTACCGGCATTGAAAAGAAAATGGGCATTCACGGAAATGCCACAGCAAGCCTTTCTCTGGGTGAAAAAGGAGAGAGCATCGGTACCCTTTTAGGAGAAGAAAACAAAGGGATACAGGCCATGTTCCAGATGATGAATGAAGCAAGGGCTTTTGTAGGCATGCAGGGATTTGCCACAGCATCTGCTTCATACATGTATTCCCTTGACTATGCCAGAAACCGTATTCAGGGAAGGCACCTGACGGCAGGCAAAAACAGGGCAGCCAAAAGCGTTCCCATTATTCAGCACCCTGATGTCAAACGCCAGCTTCTTAACATGAAGGCATATACAACAGGAATGCGCAGCCTCATATATTACTATGGCAAATGCTCTGACATTGTACAAACCACTGATGACGAACAGCTCAAGGCAGATACCAGTGCTTTAATTGAAGTATTGACCCCCATTGTGAAGGGATATGTTACTGATAAGGCTTTGGAGGTCTGTTCCCATGGTGTCCAGGTTTATGGCGGCTATGGTTACGTCAGAGAGTACCCGGTTGAACAATTAATGCGGGATGCCAGGATTTTTATGATCTATGAAGGGACCAACGGAATTCAGGCGGCCGATCTCCTTGGCAGAAAGATGTCCATGAACAATGGTGAATCTTTCAACTATTTTATTACGCAAATAAAAAATACAATTGAAGCAGCCAAAGGAACAGAAGGGATTGAATCATTAACAGCAAAACTCTCCCATGCAGTTTCAAGGCTTGAGGAACTGGCATCGGTCCTTAGAAACAGATTACAATCCGAACAAATACTGAATGCATATGCCTTTGCCTATCCCTTCCTTGAAGTAACAGGAGATGTAGCCTTCGCGTGGATGCATTTGTGGAGAGCCGCTGTTGCAGCACCCAAACTATTAAAGAAAGTTGGCAGCTTAGACAAAACAGCAATTGCCGAAAAAGCAGCTAAAAATAAAGATGCTGCTTTCTATGCCGGCCAGATTGAAACGGCAAGGTTCTTCATTAACACACTGCTGCCTTCTGCTTACGGCAAAATGGATGCCATGCTCGAAGGAGATACCTGTGTGGAAGATATCCTTGATGTTTCTTTTGGTTCCAAATAATTTTGTAGATATTTTTTAGGAGGGACACATGTTCGATGACCTGAAAAAAACCTTTTTGACCGGCATTGACTTTGCTTTAAAGTCAAAGGCTGATATTGAAAAATTTGCAAAAGAATTTGCAAAAGAATCGGACATGAATAAGGCGCAGGCCCAACAATTTTTTGAGGATTGCCAACAAAAATATGAGGGAGCGAAAGAAAGCCTTGACCAGAAAATTGAATCTACCATTACAAAAATAATGGTCAGACTGGATCTTCCCACTCGAAAAGAAATCGAAGAACTCAATCAAAAGATTGACAAACTCAAAGATATTATTTCACGCCAGAAAGAATAGAAACGATATAATAGTTTGTATAAATTAAAAAACCTGGCCCCAGATTGTATATACTGGGGACAGGTTTTTTTTAAATAAATTTTGGCCGCTGACTATCTGTCGCCTTCATAGGGATACCAGTCCGAATCCCTGAGCCGTTCCACCTTTAAAATGACAATTTCGTAGTTGGAAGTATTAAAGACTATTTTACGGCCAAGCTCACCGCCCACATCTTCTGAAACTATCTTGATTCTTTTTTGGGATAATATATTGCGGGCTGATACATAATTTTCGCGGCCAATATCCCTGACAGACACCTTTGAATTATATGCGCCGCCAAACAACTGGGCTTCCATATTCTTTACCAAGGAACCACCCTCCAGCATCAAGCGGACAAGGGTATGAATCGCAACATTCCCATAGCGTGCTGTTGTTTTCTCCTTAAGGCCTACAATGGGAAAAAGAAAATGATTCATGCCGCCCATTTTACGTGATTTGTCGTATAAGCTCACAGAAACGGAAGAGCCCAAAACAGTAGAGATTACAGTGGGTTTATCCGGCAAATAGATATATCCCGGTTTTAGCAGATAATCACTGGTAATAAGTTTATTGGATTCGTCATTCATATACGCCAAATGGTCCCCTTATTTTTTTAGTGGTGAATTTTATATTATTATAGATTCTATAGCAAGTTTGATTCTTTAATTAATATTGCCAACCCATTGGCGCCTGTGTTAAAACTATTCAATTACAGGCACTATCATTGTTTTTTTTTACCATCATAAATAAATTAAAAAGGGATATAAATGGCAGATCATCCCCGTATTCGTCTCGGACACTTGAAAATAGTTGACCATCTGATTCTCGGCCTTGTTTCAAACCGTGTGGAAAAGGAAGATCTGAAATTTTCACGTTTTGATCTGGATACGTTGGCAATGAATTCGTGGAATCAAATTTGTGATGCCTTAAACAAAGACGAAATCAATGGGGCCTTTATCACAATTCCTGCTGCCTTGGACCTTTTTGCATCCGGTCTTGATATTCGTCTATTAATGTTCACCCATAGATCCGGAAGCATCCTGGTTAGAAACAGTGCGGCCAAGATCAAACATCTTGCCGATTTGAAAGGAAAAACCATGCTTGTGCCATATGACCTGTCTGTTCAGCATATGTTGTTTCACAGGTTTCTTGCCTCGGCAGGCTTGACATTTGGCGGGGTGGATAACGGCAACTCGGATATTTTTAAAGAAATTGCAAATCCCTTTCTCATGCCAGAGATGATAGAAAAAGATCCAGAAGGCGAGATCGGAGGATATTTCGTTGCAGAGCCCTTCGGCAGCCAGGCCGTTGATACCGGATTAGCATCGCCGGTATGTACTTCTGACAGCCTGTGGAAAGACCATCCATGTTGCGCATTTGTGTTAAACCGCTCGACCATTGATAATTTTCCAGATGCAATTGAAGAACTGGTTAAAGAATTCTTTAATACCGGCCAGATGATTCAAAGTCATAAAGATGACCAGATCGTATCGGCAGCCCAAACTTTTTTTGAACAAAATGAAAAGGTCACCCGGCATGTCCTTTTTGAAACCGGTTTATCTTTTGACCCTGCAAAACTGATGCCTGATATTTCAGCAATAAATATTATCCAGGACTATTTAGTTGACGAAATGGGAATAATGGAGAATAAAATTAATCTTGATGATTTTATTCTCCACGATTATGCATTAAAAGCAACATCGGAATTGAACATTGAAAATTGAAATTGAAAAAGTATCAAAGATTTATAACAAATCAAAAAAAGAAAATCACCCTGTTCTGAAAGATATTACTTTTTCCATTGAACCCGGTGATTTTGTGATTATCCTGGGTGAGTCAGGATGTGGCAAGACCACATTATTGAACTTACTTGCAGGGCTGGAAAGACCGACCTCAGGTAAAATTTTAGTGGACGGAAATCAAATTCGCGGCATTCACCCTTCAAGATCCTTGCTTTTTCAACAACCTGCCCTGATTCCCTGGCTGAGCGTCCAGGAAAATGTCGCCTATGGCTGTAAATTAAGGGGGGATACAGACAAATTGGATTATCGTGTTCATCAGTTTCTTGAAATAATGGGTATTGCCGGTTTTGCCGAGGCCCTGCCGAGTCAACTATCCCTGGGTATGGCACAGCGGGTATGTCTGGCACGGGCACTAGTAGGGCATCCCCATGTACTTCTTTTAGATGAACCCTTTGCATCTCTGGATACCTTTACCCAGGCTCATATTCAGGAAGAACTTGTAAACATATGGCTTTCAGAGCAATTCACTGCTGTTTTTGTCACCCATGACATTGATGAAGCCATCCGATTGGGAA
>JAAEMC010001046.1 GCA_024225895.1 Desulfobacteraceae bacterium
CACCACCATGGTCTTTTGTAATAATAAAGTAAGAAACAGCCAGGCCCAGCCCGGTTCCTTTCTCCTTGCCCTTAGTTGTAAAAAAAGGTTCAAAAACCCGTTTAGTAATTGTTTTATCCATCCCCGGGCCATTATCTTCAATCTCAATACAGATCTGATCATCTTCTTTGTACATTCTTAAAACAAATTGCGAAATGCCTTCCTTCTTCTGCATTGCTTCTGCCCCGTTTCTCAGGATATTCCAAAACACCTGCTGAATCTTACTGTCATTACAGACCACTTGCGGGATATCTTTTCCATAGTGTCGAATTATTTTGATTTGTTTGAAGTCATAGTCTTGTTTCAAATTATAATCACTACAGGCAATTTCAACTGTCTGATCCAAAAGAACCGGCAGGTAGTGGGCAAGTTTATCTGATGAATTTTTTTTTGCAAAAGACAACATATTCCGGACAATCTTTGCTGCATGGCTACCGGAATTATGGATCATTTCAGCTAACTTTAAAATTCCACGTTTTTCCATGTAGGCATTAATGACTTCCAATGTGGTGCCCGACTCAATTGCAACCCGCTCATTGACCGGCATATATGTAGATGCTCGATTTAAAAGCACCTGGGCATTTTGCATCATGCCGGCAAGCGGGTTGTTGATTTCATGGGCCATGCCTGCGGCGAGTCCTCCTACTGACATCATCTTTTCAGACTGGATCATCATTTCTTCCATCTGAACCCGTTCCGTGACATCATCCACCCTGATGACAGCTCCTTTCATCTGATCAGAAGCGAGAGGATAGATTGTAATATTTTCATAGACAACCTCTTTGTCACTTTCGTAGGGAATTTTAGTATCTTCAATTATTTTCTCCTCCTTCATGGCATCATCAATTTGAGCCAATTCATCTTCCAAGCGAGGGAAAACCTGGACAATATGTTTTCCCAAAGCCTGGGCGGTACTCAGACCCGTCTGTTTTTGGGCCAAAAAATTCCAAAGGGTGACACGATGGTTTTCATCAACACCAATCAACACCGATGGCATGGCATCTATGATATTGGAAAGATAATTCCGGAGTGTGGTCAGCTCATTTTGAGCTTTCACATGGTTACTGATATCCCTGATAATGACCTGCAATACATATTGCCCATTTATCTCAACCCGGCTCAACGTGATACTGGCATCAAAAGACTCACCTTTAAAATTTTTGTGTTGCCAAAAAAAACGTTGGGTTTTCCCGCCGTAGGCCAGTGCAGTTTTTTCTTGGAAACGATCAATAGCATTAAGGCCATCCGGTTGAATATCTACAGAAAACTTAAAAAATGAATTCCCTATAATATCATGGTGGGAACAGCAAAACAGCTCCAAAGAAAGGGTATTACAATCAATAACTCGATCATAATCCATTAGGAACAACGCATCACCGGCATCCGCAAATAAAGAACGGTATTTCTTCTCATTTTTTGTAAGTTCTTTTTGGGTATTGATTAGCTTGGTTACATTCTGAAACGTTTCAATGGCACCGATTATTTCGCCATGATCATCTATTAAAGGGCAGGCAGTAACAAAAAGCCACATTCCATCATTTCCAAATCGAGGGAAAAAATCCTGAGATTCATATGCCCCTGTTTTAATTGATGATTCCTGCAATGTTGTGAATTCAGAATTATTCCTATAATAATTCCAGAAG
>JAAEMC010001047.1 GCA_024225895.1 Desulfobacteraceae bacterium
TGGTGGAGCTGAGGGGGATCGAACCCCTGACCTTACGGCTGCCAGCCGTACGCTCTCCCAGCTGAGCTACAGCCCCACTTTAGAAAACAGCTTTTAAATAATAGAAAGAACCGGGCCTGTCAATAATAAATTAAATAAAAAGAAAATATCATCTCTTTTAAGATAATAAATGATTGACACAATGTTTTATGAAACGATATTATGCTTCGTTTGAATTGAGGTCAATTTTTTATTTTTATTTGGAGAGTTAAGGAGTATATAATGCTGCGTTACTTGCGTGAAAATACCGGATCTTGGATTATTAAAATATTTCTTGGAATTATTGTCTTTGTATTTGTTCTGCTTGGTGTCGGTACCATGGGATCTAAAAAAGGCAAACATGTCGCTTCTATCGGCGATGATCAAATTACTATTGATGAATATCAAAGGGCATACAAGAATTTGGTTGAACAGGTACGGGCAAGTTATGGCGGTAATATCAATGATGAGCTGCTCAAAATGTTTAATATTAAAAAACAAGCCTTGACCATGTTGATCAATCAAAAGGCGATTGAAGCCCAAGCAAAGAAACTGAATATTAAGGTAACAGACAAGGAGCTTACCGATTCTTTGCTCAAAACCCAGGCTTTTCAGAAAAATGAAACTTTTAATCTGGAAAGATACAAACAGGTGTTGGCATTTGACGGCATGCTGCCTGAACAATATGAAATGCAGCTGCGCAATATGATGATACAGCAAAAGGTTAAGGATTTTGTTTTAAGTTCTGTGGCTGTATCGGATATGGAAGCCACTAACTGGTTTGTTTTTCAAAACAGTAAAACCGCGGTAGATTACCTGCTTTTTAATCCTGACAATTATACAGACATCAAAGCGGATGAAAAACAAATTCAGTCCTATTTTGATGAGAACAAAAATAAATATAAATCCGAACCCCGGCTAAAAGCGGTTTATTTGAAATATTCTCCCCAGGACTATAAGGATGTTCAAGTAACACCGGAAAAAATAAAAAATTATTATGAAGAGAATATTAACGAATTTCAGATACCCGAAAAGGTAGAAGCCCGTCATATCCTGATTAAGACTGAGCAGGATGCTGATGAAAAAATCGTTGAAGAGGCGAAAAAACGCGCGCAGACAATATATGAAAAAATTAAAAAAGGCGAAGATTTCATCGAACTTGCAAAAACATTTTCTGAAGGACCAGCCAAAGAAAGTGGGGGTTATGTTGGTTCTTTTGATAGGCAAAGCGTGGTAAAACCGTTTGGAGATAAAGCTTTTTCCATGAAAACAGATGAGGTCAGTGAGCCGGTAAAAACCATGTTCGGATGGCATATCATAAAGGTCATTGCCCGATTTGATGCTTCTGTAACCACTTTGGATGCAACCTCTGATCAAATCAAAAAGAAATTGATAGATCAGGAAATGCAAAATTCTGCATATTATAAAGCTGGAGAAGCATTTGATGCTGTGCTGGACGGGGATGATATTGAGCAGGTTGCACTTTCAACAGGCAGCAAGCTTGGAAAAACAGAGTTGTTTGCCGCCAGCGGCAAGGGTTTGGATTTTCCGGAGAGTGGAGCATTTGCCCGTGAAGCCTTTGCGCTTCAAAGCGACGAGATCAGTGATGTGAAACAATTGGGAAATGCCTATTATCTGATCAAAATCGTTGAAAGACTGGTGCCTGAATTGCAGTCACTGGCAGATGTTAAAGACAGGGTTGCAATTGATGTGACTTCAAAGCTGCAGGATGAAAAAGCAAAACAGGATGCCGATGCTATAATCAATAAAATTAAGGCAGGGGGCACCCTGGATGATATCGCTGAACAAGCAAATATTGAAAAACAATCGATAAAACTGTTTACAAGGAATGAATCTCTTGCTGAATTCGGTAATTCCACAGAAGCGGTTAAAGCGGGGTTTATGCTTTCGCAAAAGAAAAAGGTTTCTCCGGATGTGATTAAAACCAGTAAAGGGTATTTGATATTGGCATTAAAAGAAAAATTGCTTCCTAATGATTCAGAGATAAAAAATAATCTGGAAGAAACCAAAACCAGTTTGGCTCGTATAAAGCAGGGCCAGACATATAGATCATGGATCGATGAGATTAAAAAGAATACCGAGGTTGTAGTCGATCCAGCATTTTTGAATTAGGATATTTTCATGATAAAAAGGATTCCAGTCCGCCAGTTTTGCATATTATTATTATTATTATCTTTTTCATTAATTTGGGCCTCCTGCGCACCTAAGAATCCTGTTATACGATTTTCCCAGGGTCTTGAAAGTGATCCTGCCTTAGTTCATGGCACCCTTACCAATGGGTTTCAATATGTTTTGTTGGAAAATAAGCTTCCAGAGGATCGGGTATATATGAATCTTTCCATATTTGCCGGTTCCATGAACGAAACTGAGGAGCAATCGGGGATCGCCCATTTCCTTGAGCATATGCTTTTTAACGGCTCCACCCATTTCCAACCAGGGGAGTTGATTGAATATTTCCAGTCAATTGGGATGGATTTCGGTGCCGATGCCAATGCCCACACCACTTTTTATAATACTGTCTATGATTTGTCCTTGCCCAAAGGCGATGAGAAATATCTGGCTGACGCTTTAGTTGTTATTGAAGATTATGCCAAAGGGGCACTTCTGCTGGAACGTGAAATTGATAGGGAAAGGGGAATAGTACTTGCTGAGAAAAGGGAACGGGACTCGGTTGGCTTTCGGACATTTGAAGCCACCCTTAAGTTTGAACTGCCTGGATCCCTGCTGGCCCAAAGATTTCCCATCGGAACAGAAGATGTGTTGAAAAAAGCAGATCAAAAGATTTTAAAAGATTTTTACAATACCTGGTACCGGCCGGATAATATGGTGCTGATCATGGTGGGCGATTTCGATGCCGCTCTGGCCCAAAGTTTAATAAAGAAACGCTTTGTTTCATTTCAGTCCCAGACCCTTGCATCCAATCTTCCATCAGATGATAAATGGCTGCCCCACAAGGGTATTAAAGCTTTTTATCATTATGAACCAGAAGCAGGCAATAGTGATGTTACCATTGAAACTCTTGAATGGACGCCTTTTAAAACCCAGACAGAAGCAGAAATGAAAAAGCATCTCTTAAGAAGTATCGGAGATGAGATTTTGGAAAACAGGCTTTCCAGAATGATAACAAAACAGCAGGTTGATTTTTCAGAATCATCTGTTTTTTCAGGAAAATATCTTCGCCATTTGTCCTTGACAGGTATAAGTGCTACCGCTGGACCCGATACGTGGGATGAATCCCTGGAACAACTGGCAAGAAGCCTGAACCAGGCCCTAACCCATGGATTTGCTCAGCAAGAATTTGACCGGGTGAAAGCAAATATTGTGACCTCACTGGAAAATGTGGTCAAACAGGCGCCTACCAGGAAAAGCGATGCCCTATCCAACATGATTTTAAGTAAAGTTAATAACAAAGGGGTTATTTTATCTCCTTTGCAGAGAAGAGATATTCTGGTCCCTTATCTTGAATCCATTTCATTGACTGATGTCAATGATGCATTTAAAAAGACCTGGGATAGAGATCACCGGCTGATACTTGTGACCGGGAACGCAATCATTAAACCCGAAAAAGGAGAAAGGCCTGAGGATAAAATTATTGATGTTTTTAACCAAGGAACAACAGGTCTGGTTGAAAAATATCGGGCCTCAGAAACCAAAGGCTTTCCTTATCTGAAAATACCCAAGAGGACCGTCCAGATCAAAAACAGAAAAGATGATATTGAGGGTCTTGGTATTTCCCAGGTTGATTTTGATAATAATGTCAGGCTCAATCTTAAAAAAAATGATTACAAGAAAGGCCAGTTTGTCTTTAAGCTTGTATTTGGGGATGGGAAAAAATCAGAACCCAAAGAACTGCCTGGTCTTTCCATTATTTCAGAAAGTACGGTAAGGCTTTCCGGGTTTAAAGGTATTGATGCAGACCAGCTTGAAGTTGCCCTGGCCGGGAAAGATGTTTCCATCCGTTTTAGTGTGAAAGAAGATTATTTTACTTTGTCAGGATCAGCAGATGCTTCGGAATTGGAATTGGTATTTCAATTGCTTTATACCTATTTGATGGAGCCGGGATTCAGGCAAGAGGGATTAAGCCTGGCAAAAAAAAGGTATGACCAGTTCTTTCAAGGTCTGAAACGAACACCCGAAGGGTTAATGGAAATTAAAGGAGATGCCTTTCTTGCAGGTTATGACCCCCGTTTTGGAATACCCGACCCCCAAAAAACAGACAGAATCACCCTAACAGATGTTGAAAACTGGTTGAAACCCTATTTTCGTTCTTCAAAAATAGAAATATCAGTGGCTGGTGATGTTGATCCCGAAAAAGTCATTCAACAAGCAAAAAGATATTTAGGATCCCTTCAAAAAAGAGCAGAATTTCAACAAAAAAGAAAAAACGATGATCAGCCCTCTTTTCCCAAAGGGGAAAAACTGGATTTAGCCCTGGATACGAAGATTGATAAAGGCCTTGTTCTCCTGGCTTTTTTAACAGATGATTTCTGGGATATTAATCAAA
>JAAEMC010001048.1 GCA_024225895.1 Desulfobacteraceae bacterium
ATGGAATCTCGGTATTTTTAGTTGATACACAAACACCCGGTATTGAGATTCTTCCATTAAAAACAGTGGGTGGTGATAAGCAGTCCGAGGTGATTTTTAATAATGTAAAGGTACCGTCATCAAACATCCTTGGCAAATTGGACCAGGGCAGTATTTATCTTAAAACCATTTTAAAATATGCAGCCATATGCAAATGTGCCGAAATGGTTGGAGGGGCTGATAAAGTACTTGAGATGGCCTCGGCATATGCCAAGGAAAGAAAGCAGTTTGGAAAACAGATCGGAAGTTTTCAGGCAATCCAGCACCATTGCGCCAACATGCTCATAGATCTGGAGGGAAGCCGTTATATAACCTATAAGGCCGCATGGATGCTATGGAATAATGTCTCGTGTGACAGAGAAATTTCAATTGCTAAAGCCTGGGTTTCCGATATGTACAAAAAGGTGACCGCCCTGGGTCACCAGATTCAGGGGGGAGCGGCATTCATGGAAGAGCATGATATGCCTTTATACTCCAGACGAGCCATTGCAACAGCCATTGCCTTTGGGGATGCAGTTTACCATAGAAAAGAAGTCGCCCGTTTAATAGGCTTATAGGGGTCCGGCCAAAAAAATATGGTAAAGGATTAAATTGAGTTATAATTTAAAGGGGGAAAGCATGAGTATCCTTGATACAAACTGCTCCACATCAATTGGTTTAAATATGAATATTCGAAAATTGCTGGAATTAAAGACCTGTCAACACGCTGATAAACCATTTATTATTTTTGTGGATAAAAATAATAAGGAAGAGGTTCTCACTTACAGTCAGTTTGATAAAACAGTGAATCAATTTGCAAACTGGCTTATCGGTCAGGGAATAAAAAAGAATGATTTCGTATTCACCCACCTTGCCAATTCAACAGGATTCCTTGTCGTCATGCATGCCTGCACCAAAATAGGTGCCGTCATGATACCTTCCATTATTTTTGATGTTGCCGATGACCTTGAATACAAACTCAATTTTTCACAAGCCAAACTGATTGTTACCGATGAAGAATATTACCCTATTTTTGACAGTGTCCTTGCCAAGTGTCCGAGCGTTAAAG
>JAAEMC010001049.1 GCA_024225895.1 Desulfobacteraceae bacterium
ACTTCCCATGATTCTCTGGTGTGATTGTAAAAATACTGAATATCAAAGTTGGAAGGATCATATTTGTTCCAGAGGCCATTTTCCCCTCTAAACGGCAGTATACCACTTTCAACGGAAATTCCGGCGCCGGTAAAGGCCACGCATCGGCAAGAAGATTTTACCACATTAGCTGCCCGGGCATACATAAGCGTCTATCTCCTAATTTAATTAACCGTTTTAACGCGGGGGTCAGATTAAATCCATTACCTCAAAAGAATTGCTCCATAAGTCTGCAATCAGTAATTTATTACGCAGGATATCTCCACGGTTTAACAGCACTTTTAAACATTCTGAAGATTGGAGTGCTGCTATAAAAAGTGCGCAATACGAAATATTTCCGGTCTGGGTTTCAACCCCCCTGGATTGTTCTATGGCTTTTTTCCCGTAAATGAGTTCAAAGCCCTGGTCTTCAGGGAAAATCACCGTCACTTGGCCTGAGACACCTGCAATGGCACCTGAAACAACAGGGATGCCTGCTTTACTGGCTGATTTCTGGAGTACAAACCGTGAATCAATAGTGTCCAGGCAGTCAACCACAAGATCAGACCCTTTTATTATATCAAAAAGATTTGATTCATCGGCATACTTGTGGTGGGCATCTACATGAACGCTTGAATTGACGGCAATAACCCTTTTCTTTGCAGCATCTGCTTTTGGAGACCCAATAAGGTGCTCTTCGCTTAAAAGCTGGCGATTCAGATTACTTGTTTCAAATATATCACCGTCAACAAGCCGCAGGTTCCCAACCCCTGTTCTTGCCAGCATCTCCGTGACAGTCCCGCCAAGGCCGCCAAGACCTATAATACTGACGGTTGCCTTCTCAAGAATGTTCTGTTCATCATGGGACAAGGTTTTAAAATTTCGGATATACCGGTCCTCTTTTACAAATTGTTCTGCCATTTATCCACCTCCCACCGGTGGAAAAAGACCAACCCGGTCACCCTGTTGAAGTCTGTAGTCAGAAGCCACTTTTTTGCCGTTTACAAAAATTAATTTTACCTGGGCAGAAGGGATGCTCAAATTTTCAATAAGTCCGCCGATACTGGTTCCTTCATCCACCTGAAATGATTCGCCTTCCCCAGGTAAAAATTTTGATAACGTAACAAAAAGTTTCAAATCGATCTTTATCATTTGTGTTTACACTTTTGATTTTGGCTGTTATGTAAGATGATACATAATATGACATAACTTGGCCTGAATGTACAAGTTATTAATTCAATCCCGGTATAGGTTAAAAAACTGATCAAAGCGATTAATAGAGCGCTTAAAAGCAGATTCGACCATACCATATCAAAGAAATATTGAGGACATATGGAACCTTCTGAAAAAGAGATATTACCTATTCAAAAAATTTCCCAGGATCTGGCGACATTTGCCGTTGACAGAAATGATTTAAAAACACTATTGGCATCTCTTCCGCCCGAATCCTCACTTAACTTGACCGCCCTGGAATACGAGCTTCAAATCCTGAAAATATTAACGGTTGGCTGGGCAATTTCGTTTTTCATGCCCACAACAGATGAGAATAAGCAAACCGTGAATACTCTTTATTGGGAATTCATCAAGGAAATTTCACAAAACATCTCTTCTCTAACAGAAACCTCAACAGGCACCAGTATTGATTATTTTAACATTTTAAAAGAACGGCTGGATTCCTATTTAAAAGAGATGCAAGATAACCCCAACAGTGAAACAGAACCAGCTTCAGTGATGGGACCGGCATTTGCCGAAGCCTGCAAAGCACCGAATGATCCTATAGCAATCCTAATCGGCACCAAAATGTTCACATTAACATTAGGATCTGTAAAAGAATATTTAAATGCCGTCGAAATTGATGAGACAAAACAATCCAATTAGTGGCTTTATAAACGGAGTACTCCCCATGAAAAATCTATGCTTGATTCTTGGTTGCTTAATTTTTTGCTTCACCATCGGATGTGCGACACCTGGTCAAAAACTCATTGATTTAAACTATTCAGGAGCGCAGGAAAGCTCTTTATCCGGTAAGGTCGGTATTACCCTTCTTACAGACAAACGAAAAGATATTCAAAAAGGATATGTGGGGTACCGCGTTTTAAACGATAAAAGCCGGGAAACCTTTTTTGTTAGGGATTTAGACCTGCCAAAGGTACTAACGGTGATCACGGCTCTTTATTTGGACAGCCACGGATTCACTACGCAAACCATAGATAAATGGGAGCGGTCACCAGATGGTGTTTCAAAGACACGCAAAGATCTGGCCTATGTCATTGACGGTGATATAAATACCTTTGAATGCAAAGCCGTCAAAAGCGGTACCATCACAAAGATGACCTTGAAAATCGATCTGACATTGTTTGTGGGCAATAAAAAAACAGGTGCTTTAAAAACCATTCCAGTGGCCCTGAATCTTGAAAGAACCGAATTATCATTTTCTGAGAAGAAACTTGAAACATTTATCAATACTGCTCTGCATGATTTGCTAATAAAGGCCTTATCCTTTTAATAGAAAGGTTTTTACCCACCTTATTTGCATATTCAATTATCAATTATCATCATCAATTTATCAGACAGATCAAGCAACATCTATGGTGATTCCCAAAATATGGTTTTCGTAGAACCATATAAATTAATGGAATAACTTAAAGGCAAATCAATTTTGTTATCAACCGATTTCTATCCATAAGGGGTAGAAACGGCTATACGCTTTGGAACACTATTTTGCGATTTGCCATATCCATTTCAGTGCGTCAACTCAAATGCTGCAAGCGACAATCATATAAATAAATACAAATCTTGATGACTTTTTTAGAACTTGCATGCGATTACGCAAAAAGAGGGGTATCACTGCACCCAGATGCCATATTCAGCAAATTATCCGGGGCAAACGCCCCTTTACCTAAAAAACAAGTTATGCCCGGCCAACAAGATACTTGTAAAAGTATAAGCACCACGGCAAATGTTGCTGATAGAATCCCAATATCAAAATAGTTTGATTCTGCTTATCTAAAGTTCTCAAAAAAACATAACCATTGAACCCTATAGAAGGGATTGGTAAGAAAAAGAGTCGAAAGTCAATCAATTGCATGTGCAATCAATTGGTTAAAAACTAATAACAAAAGGTTGCTTGACTGTATATAGATATTTTCTATGATGGTTTTTTACTGATACGGCAATGTCTATTGCAAAAGAGAAAATCAAAAATCGTGCTGAAGAAATTTTCATGGAAGATCCGGGTTAATGGGCTTTTAAGGCTTTTGATAAAATGACGAAACAACTTTTAATTTTCATCTCGAAATGAATCGTAAAAAGCATCTACCTTTGAAAAATTGTCCAATAGGTTGTTAATTTGACAACCTTTTTCAATACACTCAATCAATTCTTTGAACTGGGCAACCAACGGGTCTGATTCATCAAGGTTCTCCATCATCACAAACGCCCTTTGCCTTGCGCTTGACAAGGCAGTCGTTAATTCATGCGCCATCACATCCGTGAGATTATCAACTGCTGCAAGAGTACTTTTTTTTACATCTATGGAATCCGCAAGATCCCTCATGCTCTTTTTACTCCCTGAACAAATTGTTAAAAGTATGAAATTATTATACCCTTTGGGGCCCAGGCATTTCAATCGGGGAAACCCTTATTTAATACCACCCAAGCTCTATTTTAGCCTTTTTTTAAAATTTATTTTGGCGATTTCGCAGATTTTTCCCGGCTGGAAACTCTTATTGACTTTTTTGATGTGAAACCTTATAAATCCGGCCATTATGAACAATTTTGGACAACGCCCCTTTCAAATTACACCCGTATTGGTTCTCAACAGCATCATTTATACCAATATCGCCCTGTTTATTGTTTCCCTTGTTTTATCAGGTACAAGGACAAACATCACCCTGAACCCTTTTAATGCACTATCACCGGACACAAATATTTTAATATTTATGGGTGCCTCAGGGAAAATTCCCATTAATGCCTATGGCAACTGGTGGTCCCTGATCACGGCAAACTGGCTCCACGGAAGCCTTCTTCACATCATTTTCAATATGCTGGCCTTACGAACCATTGCCCCCCTGGTATTAAATGAATTTGGTCTTTTTCGAATGTTTTCCATTTATACGCTGACAGGTGCAGCCGGATTTTTAGCTTCGTATTTTGGAAACGTAAACATTACCATTGGTGCCTCATCAGGTTTGTGCGGCCTCATCGGAGCATCTTTATACTTTGGCAGGTCAAGGGGAGGATCATACGGCCAAATGGTTTATCAGCAAACTTTTGGATGGGTTGTTACCCTGGTTCTCATTGGATTTTTTATCCCCAACATTAATAATTGGGGACATGGCGGCGGATTGATATCCGGTGTGATCTTTAGCTGGCTTTTGGGATATAATGCCAAAAGAAGGGAACATTTTTTAGACAAGTTTTTATCCCTGGCTTTAAT
>JAAEMC010001050.1 GCA_024225895.1 Desulfobacteraceae bacterium
TGAGTTCTCGTTTAGCCACTAACTATTAAAAACTTATTTCCCCGTCAAGGAAATAAGAAATTAATTCTAAAAAATTATAAAGCCACTCTTTTATTGAAATATATTATAATTTATGTTCAATAGGGTGAATGATTCAAACTCGATATATAGAAGTTGCGGTTACCCTGCCGGTAAATCATACGTTTATCTATGAGATCCCTGAAAATCTGGATGATCGTTGTGTGCCTGGTATGAGGGTGCTGGTGCCTTTTGGGAGACGTCGGGTCACAGGTTACATTCTTAAACGCCAGGAAACGAGTGACGGGTATGCGGTTAAGAAAATAGTGGATATACTGGATGATATGCCGTTGTTTCCTGAATCGCAAATTGCCTTTTTCAAGTGGATATCAGAATATTATATCCATCCCATTGGTGAGGTGATCAAATCGGCGCTGCCTTCGGGCCTGAACCGTCATGATGTTGCGTGTGTCTTTCCCACGCCAAAAGGAAAGAGGGAACTGGAAAATGAGACTTTGACCCATGAAGAAACAAATATTATGCAATTCCTGGAATCCAAAAAGTCATATGCATTAAAAAATCTTACAAAACAGGTGGATATTCCTTCTGGTCTCTCCCTGGTCCGTAAAATGGAAAAGCGAGATTTATTATCGGTTTCAACCATATTGAAAAAGGATCAGGCCAGGGTACAAAAAGAAAAGTTTATTATTGGGCAAAAAAAACCGGTGCAAAAGATACGACTTTCAAATAAAAGGAAAGAGATCCTTGCCATTACCAGCAAGTTTTCGGAGATTTCTTTGACCGGACTCAAGCAAAAAGTTCCGACAGCAGCCCGACTGATCAAGCCGCTGGCTGAGGCTGGCTATATTAGAATTGTTGAGCGGTCGGTTTTTAGAGATCCTTTAGGTGATCCGGTTGAACCGGATGTGCCGCCTCAATTGACACAGGAACAGCAACAAGTAGTGGAAAGGGTAAGCCAGAATACGCAAAATGGATTTTGCGCCTATCTTTTGTCCGGTGTCACAGGTTCCGGTAAAACCGAAGTCTATATGCGGGTGGTGCAGGATGTTGTGGAAAAAGGGAAGAGCGCCATTGTACTAGTCCCTGAAATTTCATTGATTTCCCAAACCGAACGACGGTTCCGTGCCCGGTTTGGAGAGAATGTAGCCGTGATCCATTCTTCCCTGTCAAAAGGGGAAGTTCTGGATCAGTGGCGCAAAATAGCATTAAATAAGGTTGCCATTGTTGTAGGTGCACGATCAGCCATCTTTGCACCCTTTAAAAGACCCGGCGTCATTATCGTAGATGAAGAGCATGACGGATCATACAAGCAGGAAAGCGGATTAAAATATAATGCCAGGGACCTTGCAGCAGTCCGGGCAAAGATGAATCAAATGCCGGTGATTTTTGGGTCTGCTACACCTTCGGTGCAATCCTACTACAATGTTGTGGCCACCAAATTTGAAGAATTGAAACTTGAAGAACGGATTAATAAGCACCCTTTGCCACAAATTACCCCCGTGGATTTAAAAAAATATAATGATGTAAGGGGGATAGATCGGATTATCACTCCGGAATTGGCCATACAAATTAA
>JAAEMC010001051.1 GCA_024225895.1 Desulfobacteraceae bacterium
AAAAATTTTGGGGAAAACTTTCCCGCGAGGAAAAAAAGCACGCAACCCTTGTTCAAAAGCTGTTGGATGCAGCCAAAAAAGGTAAAATTTTCTTTGATGAGGGAAAAATAAAGACCTATACCCTGGATACCTTTATCACCCGGCTGGAAGATATTATCCAACAAGCCCAGAACAATGAATTCACATTACCGGCAGCGCTGGCCTGCGCCGTCGACTATGAAGCCTCTTTGATAGAAAAAAATATATTTACCCACTTTGATTCGCTCAATGACAAGGTCAAAGGGACGCTTAAAATTCTGCAATCTGAAACACTAAGTCATGTGGAACGGGTCAGAAAAGCCCAGCAATCACTTATTTAAAATTAACCTGTCAATAGCTTGATCTGTTTTCCGACCCTGTTGCGAAAATATGATTATCCTTTAAATAATCCTATGTTTCTATTCTGTTTTTATGGTATAAATTAAAGATACTTCAGCAAAACAAAATACATATCGTCAGAGTCGTTACGAAAAGATACTTAACACCAGTATTTCATTTTATTTGACGGTATTCATTATTTCTATAAAAAAGGAGAAATATTATGACGAATTCCAAACGCAAATTCATTTTGCCTGTTCTGATTTTAAGTGTTTTTTTTATCACTGCATCTGCCTTTGCAGACGGTCTGCCGACATTTCAGATTATGACGGAAAAATGGACACCCTGGCAGGTTGTAGAAAATGGCGAAGTCAAAGGTGTTGCCGTTGATCTTTTAGCGGCCATGCTCCAAAAATGCGGCTCCGGCCAAACCCAGAAAGATATGAAAATGATGCCCTGGGCAAGATCCTATAAATATGTCCAGGAAAAAGAGAACACCATCCTTTTTTCCATGACAAGGACAGAGGAACGCGAAAACCTGTTCAAGTGGGTGGGACCGATATTTCAAAGCACATTCTACCTGATGGCCAGAAAAGACGGCAACATTAAAATTTCTTCTGCTGCCGATATCAAAAAATATAAAATCGGTACTATTATTGATGATGTGGGCGAAATGCTCTTGAAAAGACTGGGAGTGCCCGCTGATAAATGGGAGAGGGTTTCTAAAAATGAGGTCAATGTCCAAAAATTAAATGCCAAACGGGTCGACCTGGTTACCGGAACAGAAAAGGGTGTGAAAAATAATGCAAAAACCCTGGGGATTGATCCTGATCAATTTGAACCGGTTTTCACCCTGCAGACGTCCGACATCAGCTATGCATTATATAAAGGTACTCCGGACGCCGTGATTAACCAACTTCAAAAAGCGCTGGATGACCTTAGGGCAGATGGTACTGTAGACAATTTAAAGAATAAGTATGAACACCTGATTAAAAAGTAAACAGGTTAACAATGAAGCCAGCAGCAATAATATGGAACAACTTAACCACTATTTTTTGCAAGATGACCGGACGTTTTAAAAAAGATTGCAGTCATCATGGCGGCATCGGAAACAGCCGGCACACTCTATACCGGAAGAATTAGGAGATGATGTGCCATGAAACTCGTTTTTATCCTGATCACAGTGATTGTCAGCACATACATATGGCGGCATTTTAAAAAACCGGGAGGATCCTGGAACGGGGTAGTGGTTAAAGTTATTTCCAAGATGGATTCCTGGCCCGAAAAAGCTGATCCCAGCAATATAAAAATCCATCACTATATTACCTGCGACCTGGACGCCGGGGGAAGAATCATCTTTAAACTCAATAATATGCAGATGCACAACATGTTCCCTTCAGGAGTTAAAAAAGGAGATCGCATTTCAAAAATATCACAAGAAGGCGAATACCGTCTTGAAACATAAAAATTAAAAATCAATTAAAAAGGAGATATTGTAAATGAAATCATTCTATCTAAAAGTAATCTTTCTTTGTCTATTCTGCTTGTTGCAGGCACCTTTCTTTGCCCAGGCACAGACCACCTATACCGTTGGGGTGGAAAACCTGAATTATTTCCCGTATTACAGCATTGACGAAGGTGAATATTTCGGTTTTGCCAGAGCATTTTTAGATTTTTTTGCCAAGGAAAAAGGGATCAAATTTGAATACAAACCATTGCCGATCAAACGTCTTTGGAACGACTTTTTAAAAGAGAAACTCGATTTTAAATTCCCGGATCACCAATATTGGAACGGCGATGCAAAAAAAGGGATAAATATCATATATAGTGAACCTGTTGTGGGCTATATCGACGGTGTAATGGTCAAACCGGATAAAAAAAATATCACAGTGGATCAATTCAAAAAGCTTGGGACAGTCAGCGGATTTACGGCATGGGATTTTCTGGATCTCATTAAAGCAAAAAAAGTTGAAGTATCGCAAAATAGTTCGTTTATCGGCCTTCTGAAACAAGCCCTCATAGGAAGGGTGGACGGTGCATACATCAATATTTCCGTGGCACAGCACCAGCTGGAAACAAAGTTGAAAACACCCAATGCACTGGTCTTTGCCTCAAAGCTGCCACACACCAAAAGTGCATATCTGACATCAACCATAAAACACCCCGAGATAATAGAGGCATTGAATCAGTTTTTGAAAAGCCATAAGGACCAAATTAATCAAATAAAGCTAAATTATAAGGTGGGAACGGTCCAAAATTAGGCAAACTAAAAACCCGGGGTTTTAAATCCGGCATTCTGTTTCCAACTATAAGAATCAGACCTGCTTTCACCAATACCGATCAGGCAGGATAGCTTTTTTTTAAAAGTTATCCTGTCGATCTTATTTCGCCTGGATGTTTATTGCGTTTCTATAGCAAATCGCAAAAATACGTTCCGATACTACGGTACCTGTTTCTATCATGTGTGGCTAAGGATCGGATCCAAAATTACTTGAACTTTTGTTTTCAAAATACCCAGTCTTTTAAGGGGTTTTGGAAACAATTTAGATCAAGTTA
>JAAEMC010001052.1 GCA_024225895.1 Desulfobacteraceae bacterium
GCCCACCGGCGCTGAAGCGGTTCAAGGAAGAATTATTATTGATAGCAATTTTGAAGAGGGATTATCAGATCTGGATGGTTTTTCCCATCTGATCCTATTGTATCATTTTCATAAATCCAAAGGCTATGATCTGAAGGTAAAACCCTTTCTGGATGACCAGAAACGGGGACTTTTTTCCACACGAGCCCCCAGGCGGCCCAACCCCATCGGCCTGTCCATTGTCAGGTTGTTGAAAAAAAAGGGAAGGATTTTGATCATCCAGGGAATTGATGTGCTCAATGGCACCCCATTGATCGACATCAAACCTTATGTACCTAAATTTGACGTTAAAGAGGCAACCGCCACAGGATGGCTTGAACTAAACCAAGATAAGGCCGTATCCAAAAGATCCGATGACCGGTTTGCAAAAAAATAATCTACATAAATCTGGAGAACCTATGGGAAAACTGATAAAAGATGATGATGAAAAAGGAAGACTTCACATTGAAACACCATTGATGGGAGAATCCCTTGTAAGCAAAGAATTTTTAAAAACAACGGAATCCAAGGAATATTTCCGGATGCATCCGGATATCAATGTCCTGAAAATCGGAGGACAGAGTATCATGGACAGAGGGGCCAAAGCCATTCTACCCATCGTGGACGAACTGATCAAACTCAAAGACGATTACGTCATGCTTCTGATGACCGGCGGTGGAACCCGGGCACGGCATGTATATAATATTGGTGTGGATCTGGGTATGCCCACAGGGGTATTGTCAAAACTGGGAGACAAAGTTTCCTGGCAGAATGCAGAGATGCTATCGGTCCTTTTGGCCAAACACGGAGGGGTAAAAATCGGCCATGGCGATCATCTGGAACAATTGACCATGTTCTGCCGCCAGGGCTATCTTCCCATCACCTTTGGAATTCCGCCTTATGGTTTCTTTGAACACCCGGCTGAATTCGGCTCCATTCCGCCCCATCGAACTGACTGCGGTGCTTTTCTTCTGGCAGAGAACATCGGAGCCAAATCCCTTATTTATTTAAAAGATGAAACCGGCCTTTTTGAATCCGACCCTAAAAAGGCAGGCAAGAAAGCTAAAGATCTTAAATTCTACGATAAAAT
Source organism: Desulfobacteraceae bacterium (assembly GCA_024225895.1). GTDB lineage: Bacteria > Desulfobacterota > Desulfobacteria > Desulfobacterales > Desulfobacteraceae > JAAEMC01. The sequence goes on from JAAEMC010001052.1 coordinate 1,109, forward strand.
ATCCGTAGATGAATTGATTGAACTGGACCTGGACGACTTGATCATTGAGCGGCCCATCTTGAAAATGCTCAAACAGACCAAATGCTTAAAACAACTTCAAATCATTGATGCCTTGAATAAACCGGAACTGATCAAAGATGCCCTTGACGGAAAACACGTGGGCACCATTATCCATAAATAAAAAGAGCAACTCGCCTACGACGATTGGTGTAGGCACATTGGGCGATAAGTTGCGAGGCAATAAGTACCGTGTCGTTTATTTGATGTGGCATTGCAGCATGACCTCCTTTACCTTTTACGGTAAGGAAAATTTCGTCGCTCGAAGCCATATACATTCCGCTTTTAAAACCAACA
>JAAEMC010001053.1 GCA_024225895.1 Desulfobacteraceae bacterium
CCCGATTTAATAGGATCTGATATATTTAAAAGCTGTGCATATTGCACATGAATTCTGATAAAACAGATTAAAAAAGGAATAATAAACATGTCAAATTCAAAGTCTGACAAGCTTTTTAATGAGGCAAAATGCGTGATACCCGGCGGAGTAAATTCCCCTGTTCGGGCATGTGGTTCTGTTGGCGGTCAGCCACTTTTTATACAACGCGGGGACAAAGCTAAAATCTGGGATGTGGATGGCAACGCCTATATTGATTATGTTCTTTCATGGGGACCGCTGATTCTCGGACACCGTCACCCGGCTGTGATTAAAAAGCTTGAACAGATTCTTGAATCCGGTACCAGTTTTGGCGCACCCACAGAACTGGAAACCATCCTTGCCCAACTGGTTATCGACCGGGTACCCTCTGTTGAAAAAATCAGAATGGTTAATTCCGGTACTGAAGCCACAATGAGTGCTGTCCGGCTGGCCAGAGGATATACCAAAAGAGATGTGATTATCAAATTTGACGGCTGTTACCATGGCCATGCCGATACTCTTCTGGTTGCGGCAGGTTCTGGTGTTGCCACCCTTGGTATCCCCGGAAGCCCGGGTGTACCGGAAAAAGTAATCGAAAACACACTTTCTCTCACGTTTAATGATGTGGATGAATTTATCCGCGTCATGGAAAAAATAGGCGACCAGGTGGCTGGTGTGATTTTAGAACCTGTTGCCGGTAACATGGGCATGGTTAAGCCTGTCAATGGATTTTTGGAAACATTAAGAGAATATACATCCAAATATGGTGCAGTCCTGATTTTTGATGAAGTGATGACGGGTTTCAGAGTGGCCAAGGATTCTGCCCAGGGCCTTTTTGGCATCACACCTGATCTTTCCTGCTTTGGAAAGGTTATCGGTGGTGGTCTGCCGGTAGGAGCCTATGGCGGACAAAAGGATATCATGAATTGTATTGCGCCCGAAGGTTCGGTTTACCAGGCAGGCACATTGTCCGGCAATCCGCTTGCCATGGCAGCAGGAATTGCCACACTTCAAGAACTTGAAAACGATGAAGTCTATACTCTGCTTGAAGCCAAAACAAAACAATTTATCACCGGACTTCAGCACGCGGCTGATGCAAATAATATTCCTTTAAAAACAGGCCATGTGGGCTCCATGGCAGGATTTTTCTTCACAGATGCGGATGTGTCCAATTTTGATGATGCAAAAAAATGTGATCTAAAACGATTTGCCAAATTTTACCGTGGTATGCTTGAAAAGGGTATTTATTTGGCACCCTCTCAGTTTGAAGCCTGCTTTGTATCCATTGCACATACCAATGAGGACATTGAAAAAACCATCACTGAAGCCAATGAGATTATGGCAGGCCTTTAAGAAATTATGACACAAAAAATACATTTAATTGCAGCCTGTGGTACAGGCATGGGAACCCTGGCTTGTATCCTGAAAGAAATGGGATATGAGGTGACCGGTTCTGACCAGAATATTTATCCACCCATGAGCGATTTTTTGGCTCAAAAGGGTATTTCTCTTTTTAATGGATACCACCCTGACAACCTGAAAAACAAACCAGACCTTGTTATTATCGGCAATGCCGTGACCCGGCAAAACCCTGAAGCCCAGGCGGTTTTAGACAGAAATATTCCTTATATTTCCATGCCTCAGGCTGTGAACCGTTTTGTGGCCAAAGATAAAAAAATAATCCTGGTTACCGGCACCCACGGCAAAACCACCAC
>JAAEMC010001054.1 GCA_024225895.1 Desulfobacteraceae bacterium
CTTAAATTGAAAACAAAAAAGTAGAAAAGGATGAACAAAATGAAGAATTTAAAAAAAATCACATTGGGATGCTTATCCATTTTATTAGTTTTGCTGATATCCGGAATCTGCCAGGCAGGCAGTTGCAAAGCCACCTATGGGAATGGGAACCTGACATTTAAACTGGCTACCGGCAGCCCTGGTGAACTGGGCCTGCTCAAAGAGCTTGCCCAGGCATTCAACAACACGAACAGCACAACCATGTGCTGGGTAAAAGCAGGCTCGGGAAAATCTTTGAAGCTTTTGAAAAGCAAAGAGGTTGATATTGTCATGGTCCATGCACCGGCTGCGGAAAAAAAGGCGCTTCAAGACGGCTGGGCCATCAAAAGGACCCTGATCGGATCCAATGAGTTTTATATAGTCGGCCCTAAAAATGATCCTGCAGGCATTGCCGGTGCAAAAAGCGCTGCCGACGCCTATGCAAGAATTGCCAAAAGCAAAACAAACTTTCTTTCACGGGGGGACAATTCCGGTACCAACAAAAAGGAACTGGCCATCTGGAAAAATGCAGGTGTCAGCCCGCAAGGAGAATGGTATATCATCACAAAGGCATTTATGATGGCAACCTTGAAACAGGCAGACCAGGTAAACGGGTATTTTATGACCGATTCATCCACCTGGGTTGCCGGCAAAAAAGATCTTAAAAATTTAAAAGTCCTGTTTAAAGGCGACCCATTTTTAATTAATACCTATCATGGTCTTTGCCAGCCGGAAGGAAACGGAAAGGCCCAGGAATTCGCGTCAAAATTTATTGATTTCCTTGGGTCGGAACAAGGCCAGAAACTCATTGGCGACTACGGAAAAGGGCTCTATGGTGAGGCCATGTACAATGATGCTGAATACGCAAAACAATACGACCATTAAACCGGGATAACCAAATGAA
>JAAEMC010001055.1 GCA_024225895.1 Desulfobacteraceae bacterium
GTATTTGAGCGATGATCTTTTCGAACTGAAAAGGCCGGGAAAAGATATGTAAAAAACCGCTTGCCAGAAAAAGGGTCACCCTGCCGATTTCCTGTAACAGGAAAATAGTGTTCTGGCCTGTCACTACAAAGGGTTTTTGAATTGAACCGATCTTTTGCATGGTTTTGCCGTTCCTCGATCATATTGTCGATGATGATAAAAATCTCATTTTCAAACCATTGATTTATAATGGAGAGAAAATAGGGTGTCAAGGTATATTGCAGACGATCGACATATTGGGGTTTACAAGTGCCTGGGGAATTGATAAAAGTTCGTGTTTATATGGCTTAAAAAAAAACGACGGGAAGATATGTCAAAAAAACTTTGGCAAATCGTATCATTATTTTTGACTGGCAGATTGTCGAAACATGTATAATCATTCAGGAAAGTGGCAAATCATGAAAACAGTGACAAAGGAAAAAATCAAGAGCGGGCTTTTTGAAGGAACGAAAAAAGGGTGGAGCGGATTTCTCTGGATGGTAAAAATCCTGGTTCCCATTTCATTCGCGACCTTGTTGATCGAATACAGCGGTCTTATCGAAAAGATGGATTTTCTTCTCGCACCTTTCATGCATCTCATGAACCTGCCCTCTGCCGCTGCCCTGCCCCTTGTCATAGGCATGCTCACCAGTATATACGGTGCCATAGCTGCCATGTCCGTTCTTCCCCTGACCACCGGGCACATGACCCTTATCGCGATTTTTCTTCTCATCTCCCACGGACTGGTACAGGAAGGAATGATCCAGGCAAAATCAGGCATTCACTGGCTGAAAACCACCCTGATCAGGCTTTCGGCATCCTTTATAACAGTCATGATCGCAAGCAGGATAATGAAAGTCGAATCGATGGTTTCCACTGTCGATTCAATAGCCACAGCCGGTGAAAAAGCTTTTGGGCCTATGTTGACA
>JAAEMC010001056.1 GCA_024225895.1 Desulfobacteraceae bacterium
ACAAGGTCTTTAAAATAGGATTCAAGCATCTCATCTGACCAGAATTCATAAATACTGCCCCGGATCTTCTTAAAAGACTCCGGCTGTTCCTGACATGGGGCATTGGATTCTCCATTCACTTTAAGAAACATTTGAAGTTCCATATCCAGAATATCTTTAATCAGAAATCCCCTGTTTTTTTTAGGCGCTTCCATTTTTATGCTCCTTTGTTCTTTTCCATTAAAAATTGATATGTTTTTTCCATGCCACAAGACAAGGGTGTAAACTCAAACTTCAGCATGTGGCAAAGCTTGTTTCCTGAATAAATCTGGTGCTGATCAATGGGGAAGGGCAGGGGAATCCTCTTCTTCACTATTTCTTGGGCACTCATTTCAATGGTTTTAATTTTTTTCCTTGTCACTTTCTCTAACACTTCAATATATGTTTTATATGAAAAATACTCATGGGATACGGTATTGAAAACCTGATTATGAGCAGACTGATTTCCCATACACTTCATAATTATTTTTGACAGATCCTCTACAAAGATAAAGGTAAACAATGCAAGATCATTTTCAGGTATGGTGATGGGTTTTTTCTTTTCAATCAGGTCAAAAAAATAGGCTTCCCTTGGCGCATAGTTAAACCTGCCGTATATGGTGGAGGGCCGCAAAATTGTCCATGGGATTGATTTTGTCTCACACTCTTTTTCAAGCTGTTTTTCCGCTTTTATCTTATTCAGTCCATAATCTGCATATAATCCTAATTCCGGCTGGGGAGAATCTACTACCGCTGTTTGCTCATCCATGGGAAGAATGGATGAATGATCATAAACCGTGGTGGAGGAAATAAAGATATATTGTTTTATCTTTCCGGGAACAAAGGTTATCACGTTTCTGATGTCATCCGATGTATAACCGCAAAAATCAATCACGGCGTCCCATTCCATTAAAGGGATATTTTCTTTTATTGAATCGGTCCTGGTTCTGTCCCCGTGAAGCTCGGTAACGCTACTTATATTCAAGGGAATATTTCCCCGGTTGAATATGAATATGTTGACGTCATTTCCATTTACCAAATGTTCAACCAAAGATCTCCCGGCAAAATAGCTTCCCCCTAAAATTAAAATGTTTTTTTTCACCATCATCCCCCCCAGGCATCCCTTGCTTGCCATCTTTTATCCTTTATTCTTTTTTGAACCGCCATCCCGTGATCCAACAGAAAAAGACTGTTTGAATCACTCATTCCCTGGTTTTTCAATTCATTGATGACGCGCGAACAGATATTTTCAATGATATCGTTTTTTGGGATATCATCATTTGCAGACATAAGCCGGGTGATATGGTCGTGGACAAACCTTCCAAGACTGCCAAGTTCAAGCACCGCCCTGTGTTTCCACTTATAAAAAGGGGCAAATTTTTTATTCAATAAAAATACAAGGGAAATAATATCTGAACAAAATGAGGTGAGCGCATATTGGGCGGCAAAATGCTCTCTTCGTTTCGCAGACCGCATATAATTGTACTGCCCGGACTGGGCGCAATGCATACACTTGGCTGCTATTTTAAATCGCCGTATATCTTCCGGATAAAATTTAAGAAGGGTATGGCGTATGTCTGAAAATTTACCTAAAGGGTCATAAAAGACATTTCCGTTTGTACAGGCGCAAAGATATTCATCTGAAAGATTGCTCCATTGCATCTGATTCTTTGGCGCATGGGGCAAACCGATAAATTGTTTATAAAATTGGGCAATCCTGAAGACACCGACCTTTTTTTTGCTTGATTGACTTTTCTTGCGATAAAATCCCATAAAAACCCTTGGCAGATTGTCATACGCTTTTTGAAGCTGGTTTCCGATCCGGTCATACGCTTTGTCATCAAGCCAGAGACAGAATCCGGGGCCCCAATCGTGATCCCTGGATATGGCATCATCAAAGCCAAGGCACTCGGAACCTTCACCTGCCATTCCTGCAGCGATTTGATTGTAGTATGGATAAAAATTGTTTTTTATCATTGGTAGGCCATAAGTGATAAAATACTTGTGGCTAAGTTTAAGCCCCTTCATGAGAACCTTTCAACATTCACCTGCGGGATCCTGACTCATCCTTTGTACTCAAAGATGAGGACCTCGTCTTTTCCTGTAAAATCCTCTTGTTCGATTTTGGCGACAATTTTTTTGGACGCATCAGCAGAAATATATTTTTCACCGCATTGAACACAGAGCCCGGCTGGCACCCCTTTAATCACATAAAGATCTCCCTCCCACCGGAAATCAAAATTCCCCACGGTTATGGGCTCTATTTCACTATTGCAGAAAAAACATTTTTTTAAATTTCCATCCATTGTTTGACCTTTTGATTGTGTCCTTGTTTTTTCATCTTTCCATGTGGGATTTGCAGGCAGATATGCATATAGAATAATGAGATTGCCATTCTTATCTTTTGTGCACATCACATGAATCGGCTTGTTATACGAGTATCCCAGGATAAGATAGCAATCATTGCGAAGCGGATGACTGTGTATCTCCAATATTTTTCCATCCAGAAGAACGCTCTCGATTTCTTCTATCGAAAAAAGCCTCTGGGTCAGGTACCGCACCATATGTTCGGAATGAAAATAGGCTGTTTCTTTAACCCTGCCCTTTATCCAATCCATTGTGGTTTTTAACTGGGTTGACAAGAGAATCTGATCCTTTGCAGCCTATTGTGCCATCTCGATTACTTTTTCAACAAGCTTTTTAATCCCCCTGGCAACATCGGCAATTCCCGGTCCCAGCATATAAGCAGGAGAGGAGACAATTTTGTTTTTGACATCCACCACAATCCCATCCACCTTGCACAAGGTATGCTGGACACCAATGGATTCCAATGCATTGACAACCCCCTTTTCGTTGCCGATGGTCAGTTCCGGCGATTGATTTTTCAGGGCCATGCCAAGTGTTGCAGGCGCAATACAGAGCGCGCCAACAGGTCTTTTTGCCTCAATGAGGGCTTTAAGCAGTTCAGCCACGTCTTTATTGACATTCCCTTGAGGCCCTTTAAATGCAAATTCACTCAGATTCTTGGCTGCACCAAATCCACCCGGCAGAATGACGGCATCCAGTTGAGAAGGATCAATATCATTGATATTCTGAATATCCCCCCTTGCAATCCGGGCCGATTCCGTCAATACGTTTCTTGTCTCATTTGTTTCTTTCTGGGTCAGATGATCCACCACATGGGCCTGTGGGATATCCGGTGCAAAGCAGACAGCTTCGGCACCTGCCTGATCAATATAAAGCAGCGTTAATACGGCTTCATGTATTTCACTGCCGTCAAACACACCACATCCTGACAACAACACGCCTATTCTCTTTTTATCCATATGCTCCCCCTATATTCATACGAGTAGATTCATATGAGTAGTAAATTCGAAACTTTCCATAAAAAAATCAGTTTATCCGTA
>JAAEMC010001057.1 GCA_024225895.1 Desulfobacteraceae bacterium
AAGGCCAAGAAACCCCACATCACAACCCCCGTAGAACCGGACCATTTCTTTGACGGTTTGACAAAATTTGAAAGGATCAATTGGTCTTTTATCAGCAGCAGGTGTTCCCATGGATGCTGGAATCGTTTTTTCAAGGTATTCGAAAGCTGCGCCATATACCGGAGCAAAATCGTCATTATGATAGACCTGGACCGGATTGCCAAAGTCGGGTTTGTTGTGTATCTGATTGTCAATAGATACTTTTTCCGGATTGTTTTTATAATAAGCTTCCATTAGATCGGGATGGTTCTTTAAGTTGTTTCTTGCAAACATATTATCCCGTTCATCATAGGGAATAGCCAAAGACACGTCTCGTATCGGCGATTGGGCCGGGAAAAATCGTAATAGGGAAATCACGGCAAACAAAATAACACCTGCGATAACCAGGATATTCAATCCTAAAACCGCCGTACTGCTGTTATACGAAAATATCAACCAAGACCAAAAAATCAGATTGAGTATCAAAGAACCAAAGCTGATCCAAACAGCCCGAAATTCTTTTTCAAAAAAGCTAGTCAGGCAAAGCATACTTAAAAACAGGGAACTGATAACCAGGAAAACTATATCAATGATGTGGAACAAAGGTTGCACTTTTTATCCTTAATTTAAGAGTGGGAATCATTTTTTTCGTATTGAACCGCTCCTTTAATCACCACCATCTTTATGGGGCTTAATCCCGCAAGATAGCAAAGATCTGCAGGAGTTTGGATATCCCATACAACAAAATCAGCATCTTTACCAGTTTCAATACTACCTTTTAGGTTTTCGAGCCCCAAGGCTTTAGCCCCGTTAATAGTGGCTCCAAGAATGGCTTCTTCGCATGTCATACCAAACAGGATGCAGGCCATGTTCAGCACCAGGGGCATGGAATGAACCGGACTTGATCCGGGGTTTAAGTCTGTTGCAACTGCCATGGGAATTTTAAGCTGCCTGAATATTTTGATAGGTGGTTTTTGTTCTTCTTTTAAAAAATAAAAGGCACCGGGCAGCAATACGGCAGTGACATTTTTTTCTGCCATTGTTTGAGCGCTTTCAAAGCTGAGGTATTCCAGATGATCACACGACAATGCATTAAATTGGGAAGCAATTGCAGCCCCCTTGGAGTCGGAGAGCTGTTCGGCATGGAGTTTGACGTTAAATCCCAGATCAATTGCTTTTTTAAATATTTGTTTTGTCTCATCCAATGAAAAGGCGATATTTTCGCAAAACACATCCACAGCCGTGGCAATTCCTTGCGACTTAACCTTTGGCAGCATCTTGTTGATGACAAGATCAAGGTAGGCTTTTCGGTTGCCTTTATATTCAGGGGGCAGGGTATGGGCACCCAAAAAGGTGGCTTCTATATGTTGGGCAAAGCGCTGGTTTAAAAGATTAACCACATCCAGCATCTTAAGTTCTGTTTCAAGGTTAAGGCCATACCCGGTTTTGATTTCAACTGTTGTAATACCATTTTTTAAAAGGGCCTCAAGCCTTTTTGATGCCAGATCAAACAGGGTCTCAACAGCAGCCTTCCGTGTGGCGGATACCGTGGAGACAATCCCGCCGCCTTTCCGGGCAATTTGTTCATAAGTGACCCCTTTTAACCGCATTTCAAATTCATTGGAACGGGATCCGGCCCAGACCAGATGGGTGTGGCAGTCCACAAAACCCGGAAGAATAAACCGGTTTTTGCAATCAAGGATTTGGTCACATTTATTTCTATAATCTTCAGGTAGTGCTTGCTTGGGGCCTACCCAGGCAATTTTTTTTCCTGTCACCCCGATACAGCCGTTTTCGATAATAGAATAAGCGCTATTTGCCATGGTAGCCACACGACTGTCGGTGAAAAGCTGGTCGACGTGTTGCGGAAATGGTTCTTTTGTTTTCACGGCCTTACCCCATTTTCAATGATGTTTCAATTTGTGTCCTGATTTGTCCAATGGTATGAAAAATTCGATTTTTCATTGAAAGTGTCTCTTTTCCCAGGCCTTCGGTAAAAAGCTTATCTTTGATGGTTTCAAGGTTGATAAAAACATTATATGCCGCACCCTGGGCAGCCGAACCGATTAATTCAACAGCCATCCCGGCATCGGTAATGCAATTGGGGTTGCCCTTTTCAATTACCGTCTGAACCAAAGGCAGAACGCCGTAAACGGTTTCAAGGGTGTCAAAAGGGGTCTGAGCCGCAAGTTTCAAGGCTTTCTGGATGGCAGCCTGCCGCTTTTCTTTCTCCGATTCAGTGTTTTTCGGGAGTCTGAAGGCCTCAATAACAGTGTTATAAGCATTTGTATCCTTATCCACAAGCCGGAGTAATTCATTTTCCAGGGTTGCCGTTTTTTCTTTCAAACCCTGAATTTCTTTTTGAGCATCTTTATATTTTTCACCGGCTGAAAGGTTTGCCACCATTTGGCACAGGGCCGCAGCAATGGCACCGCAAAGGGCTGCAACACTTCCCCCGCCCGGTGCCGGGCTCTTGGAAGAAAGCTCCTTATTAAATTCCTTTAGGCTAAGATCTATGAGCGCCATCATCTCTCCTGAACAGAATTAGATGTTAAAGATCGTATTAAATTGGGTTTTATTCGTTGAACATGTTGATCATGGGCAGCTTTACATCTTTTGTCTCAGCTACCTTGATCGCGGTATCATATCCTGCATCTGCATGGCGGACAATGCCCATGCCAGGATCATTTCTCAAAACCGTGGTTACTCTTTTTTCTGCCTCGCGAGTACCATCTGCCACTGTGACCTGGCCTGCATGAAGGGCATATCCGATGCCGACACCTCCGCCGTCATGGAAGGATACCCAGGTGGCACCGGATGCCACATTGGCCATGCAGTTTAAAAGCGCCCAGTCAGCAACGGCATCCGAGCCGTCTTTCATGGCTTCTGTTTCCCGGTAGGGAGATGCAACAGAACCGCAGTCTAAGTGATCTCTGCCGATAACGATGGGTGCTTTGACTTTACCGGTTCGCACAAGATCATTAAAGAGTTTGCCTGCCTGTTCCCGCTCTCCATATCCCAGCCAGCATATCCGGGTTGGAAGCCCCATGTGTTCGACCTTTTCCCCGGCCATTTTCAGCCAGTTCACCATTCTTTGTTTTTGGGGAAATAATTTCATCAGCTCCTGGTCTGTCACTTTAATATCGTTGGGATCTCCGGACAGGGCCGCCCACCTGAAAGGTCCTTCGCCCTGGCAGAAAAGTTCCCGGATATAAGCAGGGACAAATCCGGGATAATCCATGGCATTGTCAACTCCCCTTTTCATGGCCTGGGCCCGCAGGTTGTTGCCATAATCAAATGCAACGGCACCTTTCTTTTGCATTTCGAGGATGGTCCTTACATGAACGGCCATGGAATCCAATGCCATATTCTTATATTTTTCAGGATCTGTTTTCCGAAGGCTTAATGCTTCGTCAAATGATATACCTTGTGGGAAATAGCCGTTAAGTTCATCATGGGCACTGGTCTGATCTGTAATCACGTCCGGGATAAATCCTTGGTCTATCATGGCCGGCAGAATATCCACCACATTGGCACAAAGACCTATGGATAAAGGTTCGCCTTTTTTGGCAGCTTCTTTTGCTTTTGCGATAGCTTCATCAAGGCTTTTCGCTTCAATGTCCAGATATCTTTTTTCAATGCGTTTATCAATGCGGGACTGATCGATCTCAACACAGATGGCCACTCCTTTTGCCATGGTGACCGAAAGGGGCTGGGCGCCTCCCATGCCGCCAAGGCCTGCGGTAACAACGATTTTACCTTTCAGATCAGACTGGTAATGTTTGTGCCCCAAAGCAGCAAAGGTTTCATAGGTGCCCTGCAAAATTCCCTGGGTGCCGATATAGATCCATGAGCCGGCCGTCATCTGGCCGTACATGATCAATCCTTTTTTATCCAGTTCATGGAAATAATCCCAATTGGCCCAATGGGGAACAATATTGGAATTGGCGATAAGAACCCGGGGAGCGTAGGAATGGGTTTTTAAGACTCCAACGGGTTTGCCGGACTGCACCAGCATGGTTTCGTCATTCTCAAGTTCCAAAAGGGTTCTAACAATGGCATCAAAGCATTTCCAGTTTCTGGCTGCCTTGCCAAGACCGCCATATACGATCAGTTCATCAGGATTTTCACCGTTGTCCGGATCCAGGTTGTTGCACAGCATCCGCAATGCAGCTTCCTGGTACCATCCTTTGCAGTGCAAAACGCTCCCCCTCGGTGCTCTTACAGGGCGTGCGACACCACAGCCAATCTTGAGTTCTTTTAAGAGATTTTCCTTTGGATCCATTTTTTTCTCCTGACATGGTTGACATTTTTTTCGTGATCAGATATTACTTGTCTATACAAGTATAGATATTAAGTCAAGCCTTTTTTAACCGGTGGATTTTAACAGGCGAAATTGAAAGGAAAAAGATGGGCAGATCTGAACAACCGTTTGCATTGTACGAGAAGATAAAAAAAAGCATACTGCAGGATATTGACTCAGGATATTTGAAACCGGATGATAGGGTCCCTTCGGAAACAGAGCTTGCCAAAGCCTTTAATGCCTCCCGCATGACGGCCAACCGGGCTCTCAAGGAATTGACCGAAGAAAATCGCGTCGTACGGATACAAGGGGTCGGCAGCTTTGTTGCCCGGCCCAAACCCAATGCAGCCCTTCTGGAGATCAAGAGCATTGCCCAGGAGATTTCAGACTGGGGCGGAGTGCATTCTTCAGAGGTTATAGTTATGGAAGAGGGGACATTTGATGGTTCCATTGTCCAAAAAATGAATATGTATCCGGGCGATATCCTTTTTCATTCCATCATTATCCACAAAGACAGGGGGATCCCTGTGCAA
>JAAEMC010001058.1 GCA_024225895.1 Desulfobacteraceae bacterium
CTGGTAAGCAAATTATTTTCACCAGACAGATAACACAAACTATTTGGAGTAATTATGGCTTTAAGAGTTCAAAAATACGGGGGAACATCTGTTGCGGACATAGACCGCATCAATAATGTTGCCGGCAGAGTGATCAAAGCCCACGAATCAGGGGATCAGATTGTTGTTGTGCTCTCTGCCATGGCCGGCGTTACAGACGGTCTCATTTCCCTGGCCAATCAAGCATCCCCGCGGCCGGACAAACGGGAACTGGATGTCCTTTTGGCCACCGGAGAACAGACAACCGCCGCTCTCTTGGCGATGATACTCAAATTCCGCGGATACAAGGCAAAATCATTTTTAGGATTTCAGGCAGGTATCCTGACCGATCAGACATCAGGAAAAGCAAGAATTTTAGATATCGAATGCAAAAAAATTCAAGATGCCATTCAAAAAGGCAATATCATTGTTGTGGCCGGATTCCAGGGCGCTGACGCCAACGGGGATATCACCACCCTGGGCCGGGGCGGCTCTGACACATCGGCCGTTGCCATTGCTTCGGCCCTGAAAGCGGATGTCTGTGAAATTTTTACGGATGTGGACGGGGTATACACCACTGATCCAAGAATTTGTGAAAAGGCCCGGAAAATCAAAAGAATATCCTATGAAGAAATGCTTGAAATGGCCATATTGGGTGCTAAAGTTCTTCAGATACGCTCTGTGGAATTTGCAAAAAAATACAATGTCCCGGTACATGTAAGGTCATCATTCAATGAGGAGGAAGGAACCATGGTAGTCAATGAAAGTTCTGATATGGAAAGTGTTGTCGTATCCGGCGTAACCTGTGACATGAATGAAGCTCGGATCACATTGAAGAAAGTTCCGGACCAGCCCGGTATTTCAGCAAAAATATTTACCCCCTTGGCTAACGCGGAAATCATGGTGGACATGATCATCCAGAATACCCGGTCCGGCGGGGAAACCGACCTGACCTTTACCGTAACTAAGGATGATTTTGAACGGGCCAAGGAAATCAGCGAAAGGGTCGCCAAGGAAGTAGGAGCGGACGAGGTACTGACTAAAAAAGAGATTGCAAAAGTCTCTGTCATAGGATTGGGAATGAAAAGTCATTCCGGTGTGGCAGCCACCATGTTCCAGGCCCTGGCATCGGAAAATATTAATATCCGGCTGATCAGTACATCGGAAATCCGGATTTCCTGTGTGATCCTGGCTAAATATGCCGAACTTGCGGTTCGAACCCTTCATGCAGCCTTCAATCTGGACAAGGAAAGGCAATAATTAAAAACTTTTTGAGCCGTGCCTTTGAACTTATTTTACAGTCTTACGGAATTCCGGCTTCAATTTCTTCAATGACCCGGTCACATGCTTTGACCGGGTCTTTTGCGTCTCGAATGGGACGGCCGATGACAATATAATCCGATCCAAGCGTGACTGCTTTTTGCGGGGTGGTAACCCTTTTTTGATCATCATTTTCAAGCAATGTCCATGAAGGTCTTATGCCCGGGGTGACGGCCAGAAAATCCTTTCCAAAAGCCTCTTTGACTTTTTTCACCTCCTTTCCGGAGCAGACAATGCCTTTGCACCCAGCATCAAATGCCATTTGGGCCCGCTTCATCACAAGGCGTTCAGTGCTGGCAATAAATTGTTTTTTAAACCCTGCTGCTTCCACCACATTAGCATCGTTATCGGTCAGAAGGGTAACCCCAAGGACCCCTGTTTTTTTGCCACCGCCCTTAACAGCTTGCTGCAGCATCAACATGGAGGATGAGCAATGGACTGTTACAAGATCTGCCCCGGTTGCAGCCACCCGCTCCATGGCCCGGCCCACCGTGGCAGATATGTCGTGCAGTTTTAAATCCAGAAAAACCTTTGCCCCGCTCAAATCCTTGACCATTTGAACAACAGACGGGCCTTGATCGATAAAGAGTTCAAGCCCCACTTTAAACATACCCACTTTGTCTTTCAGGAGTGCTACATATTTTTTTGCATCATCTACAGATGCAAAATCCAGCGGAAAAACAATATAGTCTTTGCCCCTTTTTCCCATAAATCCCCCCCATTGTTATCCGATACTTGGTTGTTTACCAATTTGCGAGCCATATTTACAAGATCACCCCATTAAAATCAAATATTTATATTCATTGGATTTTTTGGTAAATAAAAGCTACACATTTTATAATTTGAAATGACTAACGATGCTGACATTGGGAACCCTATGATTAAAACCGCCATTATAGAAGATTCACAAGCCCTTGCATCGGTCTACAAGACCTATTTAAAAAGCAGTGAATTTGATGTCTCCATTTTCAGTTCAAGCATCCCTGATGTGAACCGGCTTATTAAAAAGAGCGGGTATAAAATCATCATTTGTCCCTGCTTTCCCAAACACCAGGACGGCCCTGAAATAGCCAATAAAATTAAGGCGGATCCCGAACTATCTTCTGCGCTTTTTGTCATCTCCACCACCATGCAAAAGGATAACATCCAATCCGAGTGGGACTTAAGCGATATCGATAAAATCCTTTTCAAACCCTTTGACCGGCAATCCTTGGAAAAAACCATTACCGATGCCTACTATTCTGTGGCTTCGTTTTCTCGGCAAACACCTTTGGCTCTGGTTATTGATGACAGCAAAGCAGTAAGGACCACCCTGTCCTCTTACCTGAAATCTTTGAATTTTGATGTCAAAACCGCATCCGACGGCGCCCAGGGGTTGAAAACTGCATCCAATATTATCCCGGACCTGATCATAGTCGATGTAGAAATGCCTGTGATGAACGGTTTTGAATTTACCAGGCAGCTTTCTAAAATATCCAGCATCCAGCAGGTACCGGTCATTGTGGTTAGTGGGACCATTAACGAAGCGCAATTTGCAAAAGGGTTCAATGTAGGTGCCATTGATTTTTTGGAAAAACCAGTATCCCAGACCGCTCTGGCCTCAATAATTGAATCGGTTTCCATCAGGGAGCAGATCGGTTCTGCAAGGACAACAGTTATTTTAAGCCGGGACCACAACTTAAACGCGATCCTCAACAAATCCCTGAATTTTTTAAATTCCAGTATCAATCTATGCGGCTCAATTGAAGAACTGGAGACTTATCTTTGTGTGAGCATACCGGATATTATTATTCTAAATCTGTCTGAGTATGATGAAAAACTCAATATCTGCATGCATGTAAGAAACCTTGTAGGCAGCAACTTACCTGTTGTGATCGCCATTGCAGATCAGGCAGACAGGGATATCATGTTCCAGTGCTTTAAGTTCGGTGCCACGGAATTCATTATCAAACCCTTTGGAAGGGATGAAGTCAAAGCGCGGATTGAAAATCATATCCAGGTCAAAAAACTCCAGGATGAGCTGGTCAAAAAAAATATGATCCTTGAATCCCTTGCATACAAAGACAAGCTTACAGGATTGATGAACCGCCGCTATTTTGACAAGGCAATGAAAGATGAACTGGTCAATGCAACTACACATGACAAGCAATTATCCTTTGTAATGCTCGACCTTGA
>JAAEMC010001059.1 GCA_024225895.1 Desulfobacteraceae bacterium
GAAAAATTAATTCCCCAAAAACAGGCACCCATGCCCAAAATGCCCGAAAGCAATAAAAACACGGAAATTGCAAAACAGGATCCCATAAAAAAAATCGGCCTGACCTGCCCCAGGTTTATTTTATCTGTAATGCTTTTGGCAATCACCATGGGAATCACCCAAAAAGTTGAATTCAGGGAATTGATCCCTTTATCCCAGCCTTTTTCCCGGTTTCCCATGACCGTAGCCCAATGGGAAGGCACCCCACAAAAGATGGAACAAGAATTTATTGATAAGCTGGATCTCAATGATTATGTCATGGCCAGTTTCCAAAACCCCGCAGGAAAGGCAATTGATTTGTATATAGCCTATTACGACAGCCAGCAAAAAGGGGAGTCAATCCATTCCCCGGCCACTTGCTTAAGGGGCAGCGGCTGGACCTTTAAAAAGACCGGTAAAGCCTTTTTATTCACGGATCAGAACACAACAATACCGGTTAACAGGGCAGTGATCGAAAAAGGACCCCTGAAGCAAATCGCCTATTACTGGTTTCCTTCCAGGGGCAGGAACCTTACCAATGCCTATGAAATGAAATGGTTTAATTTCTGGGACGCATTAACCCGGCAACGGACCGACGGTGCCCTGGTAAGACTCATTTCCCAAAGTTACCCCCAAGAGCAAATGGAAGATACAGAGAAAAGATTGCAGGAGTTTTCCCGTGCCGTGGCACCTTATTTGCAGGAATTCTTACCCCAATGAGCATAGCGCTTTTGGGCTATAACAAAAAAATTAATAAGAGTGGGTTGATGAAAAAAAACATAATCTGGTTCAGCATATTTGGTATCTGGCTGGTCTTAAGCGGAGTTGAATCGTCCTGCTTTGCCCAACCGCCTTATAGAATCGGACCCGGCGATGTCCTGGATATTCAAGTATGGCAAAATCAGGAACTGTCCTCAAAGGTTGCAGTGCTGCCGGATGGAAAAATTCATGTTCCCCTGTTGGGTGGAATACAGGTAAAAGGTGTTTTGGTGGCTGATCTTGAGCACTATTTAAACCGTCAGCTTAACCAATTTGTCCACGATCCCGGGGTGACTGTCAATGTCAGCCAGGCAAACAGCATGATGCTCTATATCATTGGAAAAGTGAACAATCCAGGCCGATACAGGATAAACCAGGGGCTGGATGTAATGCAGGGGCTGTCCCTTGCCGGAGGCTTTAATGCCTTTGCTAAAAAGGACCAGGTCCGTATTTTCCGGAAAGTTGATGACAAAACAACCCTGTTCGATTTCAATTTCCCTCAGGTTTCACATGGGAAAAACTTGGAACAAAACATTATTTTGAAAAGAGGGGACATTATCATTGTCCATTAGATTATGATCTTAAAAAACAAAATCGCAGGAACCATTTTAATAATACTGATACTGGCTGTCATCTTTTGTTTGTCTGCATACGGCGGG
This sequence comes from Desulfobacteraceae bacterium, assembly GCA_024225895.1. Taxonomy (GTDB): domain Bacteria; phylum Desulfobacterota; class Desulfobacteria; order Desulfobacterales; family Desulfobacteraceae; genus JAAEMC01. The sequence goes on from JAAEMC010001059.1 coordinate 1,437, forward strand.
CCGTCAAAATCACCGCCCGCCCTGTCGAACTCTAAAACAAATCCAGGGCTTTACCCGGCAGGAGCAACAAATGAATCATTGCCTGTACCCGTTGTTATGACGATTTCTGAGGCCACACCTGTAGCGGCTGCCCAGACAGTCGCACCTTCTTCGAAACCGGACCAGGCCTACACCATCGGAGCCGGGGATGTCTTAAATATTTCTGTCTGGAAAAATCCGGATCTAACCCAGCAGCTGGTTGTCTTTCCAGATGGCACCCTCCAGTTCCCCCTTGTTGGAGAACTTAAGGTGGCAGGGCTTTCAGTACAAAGCCTGACAAAAACATTAACATCCAAATTACAAAAGTATGTTAACGAACCAGTAGTGACCATCAGCATAAGCCAAGTCAACAGCATGATGGTCTATGTTCTTGGCAAAGTGAATAAACCGGGAGGCTTCAAAATCTATGACCATGTGGATGTGCTACAGGCCCTCTGCCTTGCCGGTGGTTTAACACCCTATGCAAAGGAAAAAGATATCCGTATTTTCAGAAAAACAGGGGGGAATACCCAAATTTTTCAATTTAACTACAAGGCGGTTTCCAATGGAAAGGATCTGGATCAAAATATATTTTTGCAACGAGGGGATGTCATTATTGTCCGCTAATCGGCTTTTCAGAAGAGAAAGTAAAGCTTTCACCCTGAATATCTTGCTGATGCAAGCATCAGGGATTTGAAATATCCGGGCTAAATAATCCATATGAAATCCATACGCCAAATCATCCGAATTGCATTTACAGGCCTTGCTATACTTATAGCAGCAAGCGTGCCTGCGGCAGCCGGGCCCACCAAATTGATCCCCAATCTTTCTTTGCGCCAGGAGTTTTTGGACAATATCCTTTATACAAAAAACAATGAAAAAGAAGATTTCATTACCATTGTAAGCGGCAGTATTCTGTTGGAAAGAAAGACACAACGCTTAAAGGCCCGGGCCAATGCGCGGCTGGATCATATCATGTACATGGATTATGACCAGTTAAATGACACAGACAAATTTATATCAGCCAATTCCGATTATAGGATTACAGAACGATTGAACATGGGGGCCGGTGCCAACTTTTCCAAAGATTCTTTCAGGGGAACCCAATTGGAATCAACCGGCCTGGTACTTTCCGGCGACCGCACAAGAAAAGATTTTAATTTGTCCGGCGGGTATAAGCTGACGGAAATAAGCCATTGTGATGTAATTGCGGGATATGGGCAAGGCGATATACAAAGGGCCCTGGAAGATGAAGAAAACGAGAATTTGAGTCTTCGGATGGATTATTCCCATGATATATCCCAATACTTTAAAAATACGACCTTCCTTGGCGGATTATATTACTATCAATTTGACACCGAGATTAATGAGGATCTTCCCGCCTCATCTTTATTCAACAGGATAAAAGAAGAATACACATCTGATATCTGGCAACTGGTCTCCGGATTTTCGCAAACCCTGAATGAGCTGCTCAGTTTCCATGTCCAGGCAGGTGTCACCTATACCGACAGTCAGGAATCTGTGACAAGAAGTACGGACCTAAACCATTCCCAGAGCACCTGGTCGGACGGATCGTTCAGCACGGTCTTTCTTGCAGGGCTGCGTTACCAAGGGCTCTATTATGATGCCGAACTTTCAGCCTCCCATGATGTGAGGGAAGGTTCCGGTACAAAAGGCACAGTGGAAAGGACATCTGCAGCTTTCAATCTTGATGTAAAATTAACCGACACCTTTTCCGCTTTTTTAAAAACCTCCTGTTACCTGAACCAGAATGAACGGACTACCACCGATGATTTTGAAGAACTGACCTTCAATTTCCAACCTGGATTCCAGTACAAACTGACCCGTGATTTCTTTTTTTCCGGCGGATACAGGTTCACCAGTATTGAGGACCGCAGAGATAACACATCCCAGGAAAGCAACCTTGTGTATTTAAAAATCGAAAAATTTTTTGAATATAATATGGATTAAGGAAAACCAATGGAAGAAAAAAGCCTAACACCCCATGATGTCCTGGATATCATAAAGAGACGAAAACTTGCCCTGATTGCCCCGTTTTTAATTTTAACAATGGCAGCATGTGTCGTAGCTCTCTTGTTGCCATCTGTTTATAAGTCCACCTCCACCATATTGATTGAACAGCGGGAGATTCCGGCAGAATATGTAACTTCCAGTATCACGACCTTTGCCGAACAGCGGATACAAAGCATACAGCAGCGCATTTTGACTTCTGCCAGGCTTTTGGAACTCATCGAACAATTTGACC
>JAAEMC010001060.1 GCA_024225895.1 Desulfobacteraceae bacterium
AGGGATGGCGAAGACACATGATAATTTTGGCACGGGGAAACAGGGTGTGAATACAGCCCATGCTCACCAGGTTCAAAGGATACTTGTCCACAATTATTTTTTTGCCGGTATGTTTGCCGGTACAGGTTCTAAGATGCTTAAAATAGCTTGCTTGCAGCGCCTTGATTTCCTGATCGCTGATTGGGGTATCGGGTTTGGCATCTGTTAATGAAAAATGGGGGCTGGTTTCCATGGCCATCTCCAGCATTGGTTTTTCCTCAACAACCAAAACCTCTGGATGACTTCCAATAATCTGATCCAGAAGGGTTGTGCCGGACCGCGGGAATCCCACAATGAAAATTGGCGGGTTCAGATCCTTATCTCTGTCTGCAGGGAGCAGGTTCGCATACTCCTTTGAAAACAAGATTTTGTTTTGGTGAATTTGTTTAACAAAAGAGCTTTTATCCGCCTGGGCACTGAATCGATTATCAGCCGAAAACCGGTTGGCCCGATTAAAATGGTCAAAGGCATTCTGCGGAGTATCTAAATAATCGTAGGTTTTTCCGAATTCATAATGAATCCGTGACGCTAAAACAGTATTGGTTGTCGGTATCTTGATACCGGACAAAACATTAAGTGCATCGTTATATTCTTTCTGGCGACGCAAGATGGTTGCAAGCAGACAGTTGGCAAGCGGATCATGTTGATCAATGGATAATGCCTTTTGAATGGTGTCTTGGCTTTTATCAAGCTGATTGGTCTTTTCATACAAGTGAGCCAGGTTGCAAATGGCTGTTAAAAAAGAGGGCTGGATGGATATGGCCTGTTTGTAATGTTCAACAGCTTTTTCCATGAGATTCAATGCTTTATAAACATCGCCCAGATTGTTGTGGGCCTTTGCATGATTCGGATCCAATGCTAAAGCCTTTGTTAGCGATGCAATGGCTCTTTTGAAATTTTCCTGTGCTTTGAAGGCAACACCCAGATTGCAGTAAGGAGATACATAATCTGGTTTTATGGATATTGCATTTTTTAGGGCCGCTATTGCGCGGTCAAATCTATTAGAGGCAATGTATGCGTCCCCTAAATTGTTAAAAGCAAGACAATAATCCGGATTAAGGTTGATGGCCTTTTTAAAGTTTTGTATGGCATCCGGAAGTTTTTCCATCTCTTTGAGAACGATACCCAGATGGTTATAAAAAACAGCTTGGTCAGGATCGATTCGGATGGCTTTTGAAATTAGTTTTACAGCATGTTCAAAATGACCCTTGTCCTTTTCAATAATCCCCAAAAGATGATTGGCATCAACATTGTCAGGATCAACAGATAAAATGTTCTTGAAGATTTTTTCAGCCGCGTCTGTATTGCCGGATTTATAGTGTTCGCAACCGATGTTGACAGCCTGTTGGATTGGGACTTGCTTTGATGTCATATTATTTTACCTACCGCGTAATAATTTTTTTATATCCATGATTCATTTTCAAATTTTGGTAGTGCAGAATACTGTATTTTGTTTTTTTTGTCTAAGGTCAATTGAGAACAAGATTCATCTCCCCCGCTATTCCTGGCAGAATCTTGTACTTTGTTTTGACATAAAACCCAAATTTGTGTATTATCATTAGATTTGTTAGGGTTTGTCTAAATTGCTTGTAAAAACAAAAGGTTATCTGGCCTCCGATAACAATAAATAA
>JAAEMC010001061.1 GCA_024225895.1 Desulfobacteraceae bacterium
GCTTCCATTTTGCCCATGGTTGCAGGCAATACCCAGGTAATAAAATATTCGGCTGTCTTTACCTGGCCCTGGTAAAAGGCCACATCTTTTTTCCTGGCTTTTTTTAATTTTGGGTGCTGCTGCGACTGTACGCCACAATTCCAGCCATGGCAAACAGGGCTTCTTTAATTCCTTTATAGGCTCCCAGACATTTGATTTTCATGATATCAGTGGATGTAAAAAAAACACTTGCCATCATGGAAGGTACCCAAAAAAGTATTATAACATTTCGAGTGAACATTGTTTTTGGGGTGCCGATCTTTCTGATGAGAACACATTGCATAAAAAAATTTTGTTTGGGAAAAGAATGAAATGATCGCTTTTTTACGGAATTGCTCAATGAAATGTTCTTGAAATATAAAATCAAATATTCTAAAGAGATGCCAAAGAGGAAATATATTCGATGAAAAAAAGTATAATATTGCATATCGGTCCCCACAAAACAGGTACCACCGCTTTCCAGCAGACAATCAGGAGAAGTCCGGAAGCCCTGAAGGAGGAAGGCGTTTTTATCTGCCCACCGAAAACAATAGTACCAGGTAAAGGTGGTTATCATATTATTCCAAGAGAGATTCGGAATAACAACAAGTCTGAAACCCTTGATGAAGTTCTCAAATGTTATGAAGAAACAGATTGCCATCGCGCGATTATATCTTCTGAAGGATTTGACCGCTTTCAGAAAAAAGAGATTGTTGAACTTTCTAATACCCTTGATAAGTATGAAGTTGAGGTCTATGTGGTTCTGAGACATCCAATTTCCCTGATCACATCGTTTTACTGCAGCGCTGGGGGCTTTTTAAGGCTGAGAGCGCCGGATCAGTATTTCGAATCTTTTCTCAAGGGTGAAAGTTTTATATATTTTGGAAAATTTATTGCCAAATGGCAAAAGAGTTTCCCCAATATAAAAGTTCTCTTCTATGAAGACGAGGATGATATTGTTGCCTACCTTCTAAGAAAAATGAATTTTTCCCCTGACCTGTTCAACAAAATCATGTTGAGAAGACCCAACTCATCACCGCAAGGAAATTGTCTTGAAGACTTCATTAAAGACGGCCGCGCAAGAATATCATTATCTCCGGCACTGTCCATTGTCAATTACCTTTTAAGAGAAGAATTGCAGAAAGCGGAGCATGTGCGGCAAGCGGCAATCCACCGAGAATTACTGCGATTTGATATTACCTACAGGAAAAATGGTTTACCTCGTCTTAAAAATAAAGGGAGGATCCTTCTCTCAAAAGATGAACAATCGGAAATCCTTGCCCGGCTCAGCGATGAAATCTCAGCCGTTGCCGACCTGACAGGAAAAGAGGTCCCACAAAGTTACTATCTTCCAATAGATGGTGCTGTCCCTAAGCCAAAAGAACTGCAAAGACTCTATAACTCTTTTATTTCTAATTCTCGTCATGTTACTGATAAATCAAAAAAAATTATTCGATTGCTCCCAGGTCCAAACCCAAAATTGAAGCTGCTCCCCAGGCCTCCTGGCCTCTGGAAGTTCTTGCCCTATAGTATCTATGAAAAAGTTCGCAAATTGAAAGTATATGTCCTCAATATTAAAAATCATTGAATTGTGCTTTAACTTCTATATTCCGAGGCAGGTTTCTTTGCAACTCGCCAGCCATTATGGAAAAACATTTTTCGATTGTTGCGTGCCGGGAAAATAAAACAGGGCAGAGGAAACGCCCCTGCCCTTTTAATATGCTTATCACCTTTGTTTGCGGCAAATGCCGATTGAATCCGATATCTCCTTTAGCAGGCAAATGCTGCATCCGGCATCTCCATAATTGCAGGGATATTTCCCTGAAGGGCTTCCATTTTGCCCATGGTTGCAGGCAATACCCAGGTAATAAAATATTCGGCTGTCTTTACCTGGCCCTGGTAAA
>JAAEMC010001062.1 GCA_024225895.1 Desulfobacteraceae bacterium
CACCATATTTTTTATTTACCCATAAATAGGGGACAAATATCATTAATAGAGTGGATAGATATCTGAAATATCTAAAAGAGTCTTCCTCCTCCAGTGTAAAATAGAAAACGAAGATCAATATCGTTGCAGAAACAAATATAAAAAATAGTACAATAAAAATATCATAGATTGTCCAGGGGATATTCGAGATCTCTGTATTTCTTTTAAAAGGCTGCATATCAAATAGAACAGTTCATTGTTTTAATTACATTCATCATCCTCATCATCTTTAAATAAGTTTTTAACCCAATCTTCAACCTTATCTCCCAACATATCTGCATAGCCCATGACTATTTGATAATATTGAAGTAAAGCATTGATTCGTGGGTCTGGAATCTGTGTTCCTGGTGGGATTCCATTCACGACATAGTCATTCGCTGTCTCAACAAAATCCCTGATGGCATTTTCTTGCTCTGGAGTAAAAATGTCTGTGCTCATGCCTCCCGGGCCACTAGATGGTTGGTTGGTAGCACTGGAAGCATTTGAATACCAATTGAGATGCCCAGCATCTCCTCTTTTTAAAAGCCCCCAAGGATCAACCCAATTAACCGGATTATTCAGCACATACCCATAAAGGTCAGTATCCCCACCAGCAAACAAAATCGGGTCTTTGGCCGTCCAGCGGCCGGTATCAGGATCATAATCCCTGTAGCCGAATCTTACAAGGCCGGTGTGTTGATCGTGGAGTCCGCCGGCGAAGCCGAAGGGGATTTCAAAGAGCGGGTCGGTGTCTGTCAATATATACCCGAACGTGTCGTACTCAATCTGTTTTACCACATTACCGGCAGAATCGGAAACTGCTCTTAAAGATCCCACCTGATCATAGGCAAGATAGTATGTCTGGCCATCCTTTTCCATGGAAATCGGCATACGGCCGTCGGCATAATTGAACCGCATGAGAAGGTTGCTGGAGCCGTCGTA
>JAAEMC010001063.1 GCA_024225895.1 Desulfobacteraceae bacterium
AATCCCGCTTGCGGCGATCTCTTTCGCCACTTCCGGGATCACTGACTGCCAGGTTTCTTTTGAAACCTGCAATCTTTCACCCTTTTGTGATAATTTGCCTCTCAATCCGATGACCTGGATGAAAAAACGGCTGATGCCAAGCCTTTTAACCAGGTCCGGCATCAATTTAATTTCATGAATATTTTTGTGGGATACCGTGTAAATCATGGAAGTGGCAAAGGATTTTGAATTGGCCTTTTTTATCCCTTTCAATACGGCATCATAACATCCTTCCCCCCGGATGGCATCATTGGTTCCTTTTGTGGCGCCATCCAAAGAAAAGCTTAAAAAATCAATATCTTCTGCTTTAATTTTGTTTAAAATATCATGGAAAAGATACCCATTGGTATCAATGGTAATGGATTTATACTGCAAGGCTTTTGCAGCTTTAACCGCCACGTGTAAATCCGGATGCAGTGTAGGCTCGCCCCCCAAAAAAACGAGATGCGTTGACCTGGCTTTGCTGCCGAATAAAGACAGCCAGCTCTTAATGGTGTCGATGGAAAGAATTTCATCCCCGTGCTGTTTTTTATTGATATAACAATGGGTGCAGTGCAGGTTGCATTGGGTTAAAATGTGAAAGAAAAGGTTGGATGAATCCTTTGAAAATGAAACGGTTTTTTTTTCCATTTTATCCCATGCATTGCTTGGTAA
>JAAEMC010001064.1 GCA_024225895.1 Desulfobacteraceae bacterium
CGGGGAAAGAAATACCCTTTATACAAAATATAATGATCTACAGGGAAAAATGATGGAAGCAAGTGTTGCAAGGGAATTTGAGTCCAAACAAAAGGGGGAGCGATTTACACTGGTGGAGGCGGCAAGGCTTGCAGAAAAGCCGTATAAGCCTAACCGGATTGCCATTATCCTTATTGGGGTGGTCCTTGGCATGGGCGCGGCTGTGGGCCTGGCCTCAATGATAGAATTTTCAGATACCTCTTTTAGAAATGCCGAATCCCTGTCACGCTCAGGCAACTTTCCGGTATTGACCGAAATCCCTGTCATTGTGACCAAAGAAGATAAACACAAATTAAGAAGAAAACAGGCGGCCATGTTTGCCGGAGCCTTTTTTACCGTCTGTGTGGCAGCACTCTTATTTGATCAGTTTGTGATGGATTTTGACGTACTCAAAGCTAAAATTATCAGAAACATATTATAGGAGTACCCTTTTATGAAACTAAAAAAAGCCCTTGATAAGGCCAGGCAGGAAAGAAGCAGTATCACCCTGCTGAAAAAGGATAAATCATCAAAGAAAAAAACCTCATCATGGGAAAAACCGGTTTATGCAACATCAAAAATATGCCGGATTGACCGTGAATTTGTCCAGCAAAACCGCGGGGTCTGTATCCATCCGGAAGCACCGGAAATTGAATATTATAAAATCTTGCGAACCCGCATCCAGCACATGGCAAAAAAAAGAAAGCTGCAGACCATCATGATCACAAGCCCCAACCGGCATGAAGGCAAAACCGTTACCAGTATCAATATGGGTTTTGTTTTTGCAAAGGAATTGCATCAGACCGTTCTGTTGGTGGATTGCGATTTTACGGGCCAGGACATTCACAAATACCTTGGGATTGAAAATGAATTCAGCCTGATTGATTACTTTCTCAATGATGTACCTATCAACCAATTGATGATCTGGCCCGACATTGATAAGTTGACGCTGATTTCAGGCAACAGGACAGTGGTGAATGCATCGGAACTGCTTTCCTCTGAAATGATGGGAAACCTGGTGGAGGAAATGGGGTCCCGGTATGATGACCGGTTTGTCTTTTTTGATGCCCCGCCGGTTCTTGAAAGATCAGAAGCATTATCAATGGCTCCCATGATGGATGGAATTCTGATGGTTGTAGAAGCAGGGGTTACATCAAAAAGCGATGTTGAAAAAGCAGTAGATCTTTTACCCCAGGATAAATTTTTAGGATTTGTCTTAAACAAGAAGGCGTAACCCCAATGTATACTGAATTTTTTGAGTTATCGGAAAAACCTTTCAGCCTGGTGCCCAACCCCTCCTATTTATTTTTAAGCGACCAGCATGAAAATGCCCTGGCCTATTTTGAATATGGGCTGTCCGAGAATATCGGTTTTTTAATGCTGACCGGAGAAATCGGAACCGGCAAAACAACCCTTCTGCGGTATGCGGTAAATAAAATGGCTGATGATGTTCTTGTGGCATTACTCTTTAATACCAACCTGGTCTCACATGAACTGATTTTTTCAATATTAAGCCGGTTTGAAATCAGGTATGACAATGGGATCAGCCATGCGCAAGCAGTGGAACTTCTAAATGAATTTCTCATTGAAAACTATGCCCAGGGTAAAAAAGCAATTCTGATCATTGACGAGGCCCAGAACCTTTCACAAAAGGCCCTGGAAGAAATTCGCATGTTGTCTAATTTACAGACGGATGAAGAACTGCTTCTCCAGATTATCCTGGTGGGACAGCCCCAGCTTCGGGATAAAATCCAGGATTTGAACCTGGAACAGCTTGCCCAGCGTATTGCCGCAAGCTACCACCTTACTGCCTTGAGTTTCGATGAAACCAAAGCATATATCCTGCACCGCCTTAAAAAAGCCGGCGGCAGCACAAATCTCTTTACCCTTCAAGCCATTGAAAAGATATTTAACATCAGCCAAGGCATTCCCAGAACCATCAACCTGATTTGTGACGCGGCATTTGTATACGCCTATGCAGACGGGAAAACCCAAATAACATCAAAGATTGTCCGGCAGGTTATCTTAGATAAAAACGGAATTGGCGTTTTCACAAAGCAAAAACTTAGCAACCCCCCTCAAGAGCAATTACAGGAGACCCATCCAAACCACTCTTATCAAGGCTTGGTACAACAGGTATCCCACCTTGAAAAGGAAGTCTCGCAGCTAAATCATAAAATGGACCGGCTTTTGAAAATGATCAATACTGCTGCCACCCGGAAAAAATCCCACAAAAAAACCAGCACC
>JAAEMC010001065.1 GCA_024225895.1 Desulfobacteraceae bacterium
TGGGATGGATCATGGACTTCTGCTGCCAGGCATTAAGAAATATCATTATTGGTATTGATGGTGTGAATGGAAAAGCTGACGGTTTCATGATGAAATCAAAATTTGGTATTGCGGTATCTTCAGAAGTTATGGCAATCCTGTCCATTTCAAATGACCTTGCAGACATGCGTAAAAGAATGGGCAAAATTGTTGTTGCCTATACTAAAAAAGGTAAACCCGTTACCACAGAAGATCTCCAGGTTGCCGGCGCCATGACTGCATGGATGGTGGATGCGTTGAATCCATCCTTGATGCAGACTCTTGAAGGACAACCTGTAATAGTTCATGCAGGTCCTTTTGCTAATATCGCCATTGGTCAGAGTTCTGTTATTGCTGATAAGGTCGGCCTTAAACTTGCTGATTATCATGTTACTGAATCAGGGTTTGGTGCAGATATTGGATTTGAAAAATTCTGGAACCTTAAATGCCGTTTCTCAGGCCTTAAGCCGGATTGCGCAGTTGTTGTTGCAACGATCAGGGCACTTAAATGCCACGGTGGTGCTCCTGTTCCGGTACCCGGCAAACCCATGCCTGAAGAGTATGGTTCGGAAAATGTTGAATGGGTTGCAAACGGTTGCGCCAACCTTATCCATCACATTAAAAACGTTAGAAAAGCAGGTATTGCACCTGTTGTTTGTATCAATGCCTTCTATACAGATACAGATGCTGAAATTGCAAAAGTTCGTGAACTTTGTGAAGCTGAAGGTGCAAGAGTTGCTCTTTCCCGTCACTGGGAACATGGTGGAGACGGTGCTGTAGAATTTGCTGAAACTGTTGTTGAAGCCTGTGAAGATAAATCAGAATTCAAATTCTTGTATGAACTTGATTTGCCGGTTAAAGAGAGAATTGAAATGGTTGCAAAAGAAGTCTATGGAGCTGACGGTGTTGACTACTCTGCTGAAGCTGAAGTTGCACTTAAAAGAATCCAGGCAGATCCTGAGCTTGCAGGCCTAGGTCTTTGCATGGTTAAAACGCATCTGTCCTTGTCTGACAACCCAGCTCTTAAGGGCGTTCCCACAGGTTGGAGGCTGACCATCAGAGAAGTCCTCACCTATGGTGGTGCAGGCTTTATCGTTCCGGTTGCCGGAGCCATCAGTCTGATGCCAGGTACTGGTTCTAACCCGGCATTCAAACGTGTTGATGTCGATGTTGAAACTGGAAAGGTTCAGGGCGTATTCTAAATCTTAAGCTTAAATAAAGGAATGTTCTAATTCCTTGAATTTTACGTTGGGCTTAGCTTAAAAATTGAAATCCGGTTTGGAAGCTAAGCCCGCCTTTTACACGGAAATTTTTTTGGATTTCCGGCAAAGCTTTACTAAAAAGGAGGTATACGATAAATGACTGCTGAATTAATAAGCGGAACCGAGATAAGAAAGGCTATCCTTGCTGAGATAAAAGAGGAAGTCGATGAAATGAAAGAAAAAACCGGTAAGGTGCCCGGACTGGTTACGATTCTTGTGGGATCAAGCCCTGCGTCCATCAGCTACGTTACACTTAAGGTCAAGACGGCCATTAGTCTGGGCTTTCATGAAATTCAGGATGACCAGCCTGAGGATATCCCAGAAGCAGATCTGCTGGCCCTGATTGATAAGTACAATAATGACCCGGCTATCCACGGCATCCTTGTTCAGCTTCCGTTGCCCAAACACATTGACGACAAAAAAGTATTGACCGCCATTAATCCGGATAAGGATGTTGATGCATTTCATCCTGTCAATGTCGGTCGTCTTATGATCGGTGGTGATGAAGCAAAATTTCTGCCCTGCACCCCTGCGGGTATCCAGGAAATGATCGTCAGATCCGATACTGAAACATCTGGTGCAGAAGTGGTTGTTGTAGGAAGATCCAATATCGTTGGAAAACCAATTGCAATGATGATGGCCCAAAAAGGTGTTGGCGCAAACTCTACGGTTACCATAGTGCACACCCGTACCAAAGATTTGGCCGCCCATTGCAAACGCGCAGATATTCTTATTGTTGCAGCAGGAGTTCCTGATCTTGTAAAACCCGAATGGATCAAACCCGGTGCCACTGTTATTGATGTGGGCGTCAACAGGGTGGGAATGAACGAGAAAACCGGAAAAGCCATCCTCAAAGGCGATGTGGACTTTGATGCTGCTAAAGAAATTGCAGGCAAGATCACCCCTGTTCCAGGCGGTGTTGGACCTATGACCATTGCCATGCTGATGAAGAACACCCTCAAATCAGCCCAATGGGCATTAAAAGGATAATTCGTCAACCGCTATTTATTATCGGTTGTGAGCACTATTCTCTGCCGAAGCTGGTCAGGTGGCCAGTTTCGGCAGTATTATTTTCAAAAGGCCCCATATTAAAGTTTGTAGTTTTTATAATTTGTGTTATGCTATGTCATTATATTTTAAGACGATTGATCCAAAAAGCTGTTTTCGGTATATTGTAGACGGAAGAGCCGGTATTGTTTTTTTCCATTGCCTCAACAGGAAAAAGGAGATTGAGTTATGAAAGAGCTGATAAAACGAATTGTCCAATATTTGGTTGACAATCCGGATCAGGTGAGTGTTGAAGAGATAAAAGGACGCCAGACAATTGTCTTGGAATTACGAGTGGCCAAAGAGGACTTAGGAAAGGTCATTGGAAAGAAAGGAAGAACAGCCCAGGCGTTAAGGACCATCCTTTCTTGTGCTTCTGCCAAGGTAAAAAATCGTACCATTTTAGAAATAGTTGAATAACTAATCCCAAAGCAGGATGTGATGGCTTTTTCGACTGTCTTGTGATCATGGATTAATTTTATTAAGCGTTCAGGTTTAGACAAGGGCACCCAGATAAACAGATAATAATGCGGTTTTCCCCTTTCTGTTCTTTTGGTTTTTTTCTTGGTTTCTTCTTTTTCTCTTCCCAAATTATCCTTTAAAACAAGTTGTAGAAGTATTTTTAAGATGATAAAATGACCCACATTTTACCAGCAGATTATTTGTCCAAGTAAAATAATCTATAGTGATTCTAAAAAATACGATTTGAAAAACAATATAAATAAATGAAATCACTAAAAGCAAATCGATTTTGTATCAACCGATTTCTATTCTTAAGTGGTAGAAATGGCAATACTCTTATCGGAAAGTTATTCTGCGATTTGCTATAATACCCAATCTCCAATAATCTAATAGCTAATCAATATACGTATTATTTAGGAGAGGAAAAAATGGATAAACTGGATGCAATATTTTCCCCGGAAACCATAGCAGTCATTGGTACTTCAACCCAGAAGGGGAAAGTGGGACACGATATTTTCGCCAATATCCTGTCTGGGGGATTCGCTGGAACACTTTATCCTGTTAATCCCAAGGCAAAATCCGTGCTTAGTGTGAAATGTTATACCAGCATTTCCGCCATCCCGGACCCAATAGATTTGGCCATGATCATTCTTCCTCCCAAGGTGGCGCTTTTATCGGTAAAAGAGTGCATTGCAAAAGGGGTTAAGGGGATTGTGATTGTCTCAGCCGGGTTCAAGGAAATAGGCGGGCAAGGCGCACTAATTGAAGTAGAAATTAATAATTTATGTCGTGCAGCCGGTGTCAGGCTGGTAGGCCCCAACTGCCTGGGGGTGATCAATCCTTCGAAAAAAGTTCGATTAAATGCCAGTTTTTCCAAGCGGATGCCTATACCAGGAAATGTTTCCTTTATTTCTCAAAGTGGCGCACTATGCACAGCCGTTCTGGATTTTGCAGCAGATAAAGGATTCGGATTTTCAAAATTTATTTCCATTGGAAATAAGGCAGATGTTGATGAACTTGATTTGCTTAAATATTACCACAAAGACCCGGATACGCATGTGGTGATGATTTATTTGGAGGAGATATCCAGAAATGCGGAAGAGTTTATTAAGACAGTCAGAGAGATAACATCAGGAACGAATCCGACTCATGTTATTGCCATCAAATCCGGCTCGTCTGATGCAGGTGCGGCTGCTGCGGCATCCCATACCGGCGCCCTTGCAGGTTCTGATTCGCTTTATGATGCAATTTTTTCCCAGGCCGGAATTCTTCGTTGCAATACGGTTAATCAGTTATTTGATTATGCCCAGGCCTATGCAGCAAACAAGTATCCCACCGGAGACAGGGTTGCTATTGTGACCAATGCCGGTGGGCCGGGCATTATAGCCACAGACATGAGTGAACAATCCGGGTTGAGGTTAGCTCAATTTTCAGAGGATACAATCAAGGAACTTCGAAAACACCTTCCCTTAACTGCCAATTTCCATAATCCGGTTGACGTCATAGGGGATGCGGCAAAAGACAGATATGAAAATACTCTTGCCACTGTATTGAGTGATAGGGGTGTGGATGCTGTGTTGATTATTTTAACCCCCCAATCCATGACAGACGCCATTGGAACAGCCGAGGCAATAGTAAATATTGCAAGGAACAGCATAAAACCGATTGTCTGTTCTTTTATGGGGGTAGTTGATGTGTCTGACGGAGTCAAACTTCTGCAAAAAAACAGGATACCTGTCTATCAGTTCCCTGAAAGTGCCGCCAGGTCCTTGGGTGCGCTTCGGGAGGGGATGAAATGGCTTTTTCGAAAACTGCTTCCCCAATATGAACTTAAATATGATAAAGAAAAAGCAAATGAGATTATTCAAAAATATTTGGCTGAAGGCAAGACCACCTTGGGTGAAATTGACGGGTGTGAAATTTTAAAATGTTATGGATTTAATACATTGAAAATGAAACTTGCCAAAACAAAAGATGAGGCTGTGGATATCGCTGAAAAGATTGGATATCCAGTGGTTATGAAAATCGTATCTTCCCTGATTTTACATAAAACCGATGCCGGCGGCGTGGTAGTCGGACTAAAAGATGCCCGCGGTGTGGGCTTGGCATTTGATCAGATTTTTGAAAGCGCCAAGGATTATAACCCAGATGCCGTGATTGATGGTGTGCTTGTTCAGCAAATGGCTCCCAAGGGCAAGGAGGTTATTTTAGGTATTACCAATGACCCTGTATTTGGACATGCCGTAATGTTCGGGCTGGGCGGGATTTTTGTCGAGGTTTATAAAGATGTTGCATTCAGGTTGGGCCCTGTTGGCAGGAATGTTGCCAGAAGAATGATCAAATCCATAAATGGGTATCCCATATTTAAAGGGCTGAGGGGTGAAAAGGCTTCAGATATTGAGGCGGTTGAAAAGCATATTGTTTCATTGAAGGCAATGACAGATCAGCACCCCATGATAAAGGAGCTGGATATCAATCCCTTGTTTGTCCATGAAGAAGGGCAGGGGGCTACTGTTGCCGATATTATTATTAAACTTGATTCTGCATAAGGTTGTTTGCGCCTGGAGATAATTTTTTTTGATGAAATTTGTGCATCATGATAGAGCATAATCACAAGTTAATTTTTTTAATTAATAAAACATTGCAAGGAGAGGTGAAATGACTGAGGGAAACGGTTTTACAATGGAGAACGGACCTGCAGGCCGATCAGAAGACTCAAAAATAAATATGCCCAAAATAGATTTTTCCAGCTTTATTCTTTCTATCTATTCATCTGGTCTCGTTCAACTCGGAAAAGTAGAGGATCCTTCCTCAGGTGAGAAAAATAAAAATCTGGAATTGGCACAGCATACCATAGACATGATGGCCATGTTGGAGCAAAAGACCCAAGGGAATCTAACCGGTGAAGAGGAGAACCTGATAAGAACACTCTTAAGTGAAATCAGACTAGCATTTGTCGAGGCAAAAACTTGATTTGTAATTATAAGTCCTTTGCAAAACTCAATCTATTTCTTTATGTGACCGGAAAAAGACAAAACGGGTTTCATGAATTATTTTCATTGATGACCCGCATTGATTTATACGATGATCTTCAGATGAGCTTTACTACCGATGAAATAAGTGTGTCCTGTGATCATCCGGATGTTCCCGAGGATGAATCGAATTTGGCTCACATGGCCGCCGCAGTCTTTATGGATTTTCTTGCCAAATCAAATCGAACCAAGATTGCTAAAGGGCTCTGGATCAAAATAAA
>JAAEMC010001066.1 GCA_024225895.1 Desulfobacteraceae bacterium
AATCTTTTAAGATTTAATGGTGATTGACAAATTTGTCAAGAAAATTATTAATTTATCTGTAAAATCCCGGCGATTTCATCCATGGTTTTTACACTAAAATCTGCCTTTAAATCTGCGTTTTTAAAGGCAACAAACCAAGTATTCGCTCTTTGAGCGGCTACCTGGTCATATTCGGAATCCCCCACAAAGATCATCTCCCTCGAATCCAAATTGAATTGATCTAAAATCACATTTAATCCTTCTGGATCAGGCTTTGGCCTCTCTACTTTCGCTGCAGTGATCACTACCTCAAAATCGCCTTCAAGGTCGTAATCTGCAAGTACTTTTTCCATAGTGTTGGTTCTGTTGGTGGCAACACCTCTGATCATACCACTTTGTTTCAACTGGGACAGAAGCTCTCTTAAGCCCTCTTCCATGGACATATACTTGATAAATTTCTTGTAACCGATATTTTTCAGACAATTAAAAATTTTAGCCAAATCTTCTTCTTCGGGAAAAAGATATTCAATGGCCACTTTAACAGTCATCATATGTACCTTAACAAATTGCTCATTTGTCAGAGGGGGCTTTTTGAATTTGGCCAAAACTTCATCGTAATATTTTCTATTCGCAGTTGCCGTATCAAACATGACTCCGTCACAGTCAAAGACAACGGCCTTAATTTGTGAAATATCCATAGATTTAAATGAGAATTAGTTTGTTTATGATCCTTTTTTTAAATTCTTTTTGTCAGTAAATATGGCGTAGACTCTTATGGTTATTAAAGGCTTGTACTTACTGTCTGTAGCAAGAGTAACCACATCATACAAATCATCTGCAATTTTTGAACTCGCCTTGATCCTAACTTGCCAAGGCTTTCCATCTGATTCCGGATCTATCAGGCTCGCTTTAATTTTCTGGTTATGTCTTTGGGCCAGACTTTTGATGTCAAAAGTATATTTATCCGACGGCATGATTGTGACGATTTTTTCAAGTTTGTCTCCCGGCACACCATTTAGTCTTACTATCTTGGGAGTAATTTTGGCTACGCTTTCCACCTTGCCTGTAAAAACAAGAGTAATTTTTGGTTTTACAGGATCATCGGTTTTAACAAGGATATTCTTGGTCATGGTTCTTCCTGCATATCCCTTTGTTTTAATAGTGACTTTTACTCTGCCTTCCCCGCCCGGGGGAATTTCTTTATCAAAGGTAAAGGCGTCGCACCCTCAGGGGGGGGAGACTTTTACTATCTTTAGCACCGAATCTCCATCATTTTTTATAACATATTCATGGGAAACCTTCTGGCCTTCCGGAACCGGCTCAAATTGGAACCGACCTCCCATGGGAACTGCCTTGGGGACTGCCATCACTTGAGATGCCAGGCAAAAAAGGACTGTAAAAACAACAAAAGCTATTAACTGTATTTTTGATTTATATTTCATTGCTACCACCATCCCACTTATTATTATTAAATCCAAACCCTACTATCTTATAATGATTTTGATTCATGTTCAAGCTTGCCTTGTGTTGAAAATAATTTCCTATTTATTTCATCGCACAAATCCACCTCATGATCAATGGACTTACCGTCGACTGATAAGACCCTGACTGCGCCCATTAAGGAATTTGATACCATAATATTTGCAAAGCAAGACAAATCTTGTTTTGAAATTTTTTGCTTTTCAATGACATACCCTTTATTTGAAAGAATTTTAAGCATGGCTTTCTGGGTAACGCCTGAAAGCACATGGTCGGATGCCGGTAAAATCACTTTTTTACCTGAAATGATAATTATATTGCAGGTATTGGTTTCAGACACACTATGATCCGGGTTCAGTATCACAGCCTCATGGGCCCGGTGCTTTTTTGCAAAAGCGCCCGCATGATGATAAAAAAAATAATTCAATGTCTTATGATCTGCCAGATCCGATTGCCTGGCAAATGGATAGGTGACAAGATCCAGACCCCCTTTTTCTATTTGTAAAAGCCGGTGGACATATTTTTTGGCAAAAGCTGCCAAAAATATCTTATCTCCTGATTTTTGTTCATTCCTGGCAGCCATAATTTTAAAAGCAAGGGTGTCTTTGGCAAAATCATTTTCCCGGATTAGAATATCAATCACACGGCGCCAGGTAATATCCGGCGGTGGGCTGTCAAACAAATATTCCCATGATGTATTAAACCGCGCAACATGGTCTTCCAGGCGAAAAATATGCCCTTTTTCAACCTTAATGGTTTCAAAAAGTCCGGCACCGTATTGAAACCCAGTACTTAAAACCGGTATCAGGGCATTTTCCTCGTCAACCATTTTTCCATCTACCCATGCTTTTTTCCGGCTATTCTGATTTTTAACAGAGGCGTTGGATAACGACTCCATCAAAGTTTTTCCCTTGTCCAATGTTTCCTGGAACTCCTTTTCAGGATCTGAATCATAGACAATACCGCCGCCCACGGAAAAGAAAATGGTGTCATCCACCAGGGTTGCTGTCCGAATGGCAATGGATAAGTCCATGGTTTCATGAAAGCTTATAAACCCTATGGAACCGGTATAGACATGACGCTTCACCGGCTCAAGTTCATCAATGATTTCCATGGAGCGAATTTTGGGGCAGCCGGTAATGGAGCCGCCGGGAAAAGTTGCCCGTAACAAATCCACGGCATTCTTATCTTCGCAAAGCTCCCCTTCCACGATGGAAACCAAATGAAACACATTTTCATAGGGTTCGATGCGTTTGTGTTCCTTAACAATCACAGACCCATGTTTTGTTACCCTGGAAAGATCATTTCTCATCAAATCCACTATCATGGTTAACTCTGCATCATCTTTGATGCTTTGTGAGAGTTCCAGGCTGTTGGCTTCATCAGCTTCTGGGCTGCTTCCCCTTGCAATGGTTCCTTTTATGGGGCGGGTTTCAACATTCTTACCTTCCTGCTTGATAAAGCGTTCCGGTGAAGTAGACACAACGCTATGGTCACCGGCATTAATAAAACTAAAAAAGGAGGCTGGATTCCGTTGAAACAAATCCAGAAACAAAGCGTAGGAATCCCCTTTAAAACCGATTTCAAAACGCTGTGATAAATTTGCCTGATAAATGTCCCCGGCCTTTAAATAGGCGATTATCTTCTCAACCGAACGAATATACTCTTCTTTACGAAAACTGGACCGAAATCCTGCATTATCAATTGAAAAGGAGCCAATTTTTTCATCTATTGAAATTTTCTCCAAAAAAGCATCTCGCATATCATGAATGGAAGGTAACGTTTTTGTTTGAGAGGGGTGATATTCTATCATTGGAGTACAAAACGTGGTGATATTTTCCCATTTATCATGGACCAGGATAATAGAAGGCGCATAAAGACATATATCTGGCATGCCTGTGTCCAGGCAAGTTCTGGGCAGAATTTCAATCCTGTCCTTCAAATCGTAGGCAAAATATCCGAGAAGGCCGGTACAAAAAGGAAGACCCGAATCAAGCCTGTCCATTTTGAAATGATCCAGCAAGGTATCAACAAAAGAAAAAGGATCTTCTTTAATGTGATATGTCCTGTCAAACAGCTTGACTTGAATTTCATGGCCCTTGCCTTTGATTTCAAGCCAAGGCGCTACGCCCAGGATATGATATCGGGAACAGTCCAGATCTAAGCCGGACAAAAGAAGTACTGTTCCGGCATCATTGGCAAACCTGGCAGCCACTATTTCAAACGGCTGATCAAGCTTAACTCGCTCAGTATGTACATCTTTGATTTTAGGCAGATTTTTAAACAACCCATTCATCTTAAGAAGGGATTCATTCTTTTTTCATTGCCTATGGTTGTTTCCGGGCCATGTCCGGGGTAAACCACCGTATTGTCATCAAAGCCCAGCAGTTTATCCTTAATACTCAAAATAAGGGTGCCGCTGTCACCGCCCACTAAATCGGTTCGCCCGATGGAACCGGCGAATAATGTATCCCCGGCAAACAGATGGCCTTGGGTATAAAGACAGACTCCCCCTTTGGAATGCCCGGGAGTATGAATGACGTCTAAGGTAATATCACCAAATGTCAACTTGTCTCCGTCATTGAGTAAAAAATCTGCTGGTGGAGAATTTTCGGCAGACAGGCCGAACCTATTAGCCGATCTTGAAAGTTCCTGGAGCATATATTCATCATCAGGATGGATTGCAAGCTGAGCGCCTGTGACCTCTTTCATTCTCTTATTGGCACCTACATGGTCAAAATGGCCATGGGTATTTATCAAATACTTTACCTTTAATTCAGATTGGGCAAGTTCCATGAGAATTCGGTCTGCATCATCACCCGGATCAATTACAACCGCTTCCTTGGTATTTTCACATCCTAAGATAAAGCAATTGGCCATTATCGGACCTACTGCCAATTTTTTAATAATCAAAACAACCTCCTCATTCACGAGCTATTCACTATCTTCCATGGACCGAATGCGGTCAAGGACCCCATTTATAAACGGCCCGGAATCTCTTGTACCGTATTTTTTGCCGATTTCAACCGCTTCATTTATA
>JAAEMC010001067.1 GCA_024225895.1 Desulfobacteraceae bacterium
ACAAAACCGAGGCGGTCTTCATCAATAAAGAAAAAATCGTAAAAATCCCCGCCCACTTCCTTTGCCGGCACCATTTTTCCGTAAATGGAGATTTCAGGGCATTGGGGATAGGCACTGGGCAGGATGGATTGCTGGAGCCTGGCGGCAAGCTCCATTTCCTGCTGGATTGCAGACAGGGCATCCCGGGCCCGAATACCTTTTCTTAACACCTGAAGTTCGGTAAGGGTTTTGTCTATGGTAACTTCCAGGTCGCTGAAATCAATGGGCTTGGTCAAAAAGTCAAAGGCCCCACGGTTCATGGCTGTCCTGATGTTGTCCATGTCACCGTAGGCAGAGACCACAACTGCTTTTGCCAGTACCGGCAGCTTTAAAAGTTCATTCAGCAGGGTCAGACCGTCCATCTGGGGCATATTGATATCTGTCAGGATCATATCAATATCGTCATTGGCATTGAGCTGATCCAGGGCTTCGAGACCATTTCTGGCAAAGTAGAATTCAAAAACTTTTTTTCTGATCTTGCGTCTGAATTTCTGCTGGATAAGTACTTCAAGATCCGGTTCGTCATCCACCACAAGAATTTTTCGGGCCATCTGTTCTCCTCCAGATTGTTGAATACGATAACTTTGCCAATACTAGCATGTTACAAAAGAGAGCGCAAGCAAAGGCTATCCCTTGATGGTGGCCAGTGAGGTGTCTTTTTTCTGTGGCCAGAAAAGGGGTCAAATCTCTATTTGAGCTTTGACTACCTTGTTTTTTAAATATTCAATATCTTTTCTAATTGTTCTGTCTTTTTTTCCTAGAGATTCAACACCTCATATTGCGTTACTGACAGCACCGTAAGTATTCATTTCAAACAAGTCGGATATCTCCGTCAGTTTTCTTGAGCATAGCATCCGAATCAGATAAATGGCGATGTTTCTCGGCCGGTTAAACCAGCCACACCTTGTCACACGTAGATCCTTAAGGGTTACCTGATAATAGCGGCATACCACATCTAAAATAATTTCTGGCGACGGAGCCAATTGTTTGGATTCCGGGATTTCTTTTGATTTTTTCTTAAAATAAAATTGCTCTTTGATTTTTGCGATATAACTCTTGGGGCCAAAGATGGATGGTAGATTTTTCAATGAAAAAAACCGTTTGACCCGCTCTGAATCATCCTGTTCCATAAATTCGACAAAGGGTTTCAGACTGCCTTTTTTCTTTGGTGTCAGTATTGAAAAAATAAAGTTTTTTTCGATCCAGTTCCAGGTTTTGGAGTAGGAAAGATACCCTTTATAACTACTCCATTTGTATTCGGTCATCTCTTTGACAATTGATGCTTTAACCGGGTTCTTATGTATATACCTGATCAATTCAAGAAGATGTGAATCATCAAACACAAGAACGGATTTGAATCTCCCCCGAAACAGGGGACCGTCAAATCCATGCTTTCTATTGAACCGTTGAGTGTAGATGCAGTTAATATGACGCATGGCCCGCGAAATATTAGCGTCAGGCGTCTATATCAGGAGATGATAGTGATTGGTCATCAGGCAATAGGCGGCCACTTTGATATTCCAAAGCTCCCGGCTTTGTTTTAATAAATCCAGAAACATCTGATAATCACCGGGTTTATGAAAGATGGCTTCCGATCTCCTTCCCCGGTTCATGACATGATACCAAGCCCCTGGAGATTCTATTCTAAGTGGTCGTGACATAGGTATTGTTTATACCAGAATTGAGAGCAAAGCTTAAATAGAATCGCGGTAGGAATGCCGGTTTCCCAGCACCCCCCGCACAGATCCGTACGTGAGGAATTACCTCATACGGCTCCTACTTCTGGTAACTGACATAAAGTCGCTCAGATGGCGCTTGATGTATTCTATCGAGTCCAATCAATGTTTACTCCTGTCTCTGCGTACAAGTCACAGTTGTCC
>JAAEMC010001068.1 GCA_024225895.1 Desulfobacteraceae bacterium
GATAAATCTTCGATTAGAAATCTTAAATTAAACGGAATATAATCCAGTTCAAGTTTGCCGACCTCAATTTTTGAAAAATCCAGGATACTATTAATAATATCCAGCAGAGATTCGGCTTCATGGCTGATGGTGGAGGTCAGATTTCGCTGGCCTTCGTCAAGTCGGGTGTCATCGAGAAGAAGTTCCACCATTCCCATAATGCCGTTCATGGGTGTACGGATCTCATGGCTCATGTTTGCCAGAAACTCGCTTTTGGCAAGATTGGCGTCTTCTGCTGCCATTCGCTCAAGCCGCTCTTTGGCTGAAGTGGATTCAATGGCCTGGGAAATATTTTTTCTCAATTCGCCTTTCATAAAAATAAAGGCCTCTGCCAGACGGCCGACTTCGTCTTTATATTTAACAGGCAGTGATTTTAAGGCATCATCCTGACTCTCTTCTGTTTTTGTAAAATCCAGCAAAGGTATTTTTTTGGCATATTCCGTCAGCATATCCAAGGGTTTGGCAATTCTTGAGACAGTATAATAGGCAGCGATAAGGCTTCCTAGAAAAATGCATATAATGATGATACTTTGCCGCGTAACAAGGCTTTTGGCCGGCGCCTGGATTTCCTGCATGGGAACGGCAACAATCGTGTACCAGTCAAAGGCTTTAAAATAAGCAATCTGGACTTCTATTTCTGAATGATTGCCTTCACCTCCAGCCTTATATCTCATTGATGTTTTTTCCTGCTTAAAGGTTTCTATGAGATCGTCTATCAAAAGATTGTTCGTATAACTATTCTCAATTTTTTCAAACCAGCTGTCGGACTTCTCCCTGGGCGGTATCAGTACCTGCCTTTTCCCGTTGAACATGCAGACAAATCCGGATTCGGCGATATTAATATTGGAAAAAGTGTCTGCCAGTACTTTTATGATCTTTTTCATTTTTACCTGGCTTTGAGCTTCGATCTGGTGAAAATCCACTGCGGCAGCCAAGGTCCAGCCCCATTGAGGGATAGGCATAAAAAGACCCTTTTTCCTGCTTGTTTGCTCTTTTGGTGTACTTCCCCATGAAAAAACCGCCCAATCGCCTTTACTTTCCAAAGCATTATAGCGCATGGCTTTGCCCAGAAGGCGGCCTTTTAAA
>JAAEMC010001069.1 GCA_024225895.1 Desulfobacteraceae bacterium
AAGCAACTGGAAGAATACAACCGGAGCATTGATACTTTTAATACTGATATTGATACGCTTCGAGAACAAAAGTCCTTTTTCGGTTTCGGTAGTACCAAGAAAAGCGCCTTAGAAGAAATGGCTCAAAAGGCCAAAAGGATAACACACCAGTATTTTGGGAAAACCATCAGTCTCTATGCCCCCATGTACATTTCCGATTATTGCTCCAACCACTGCACCTATTGCGGGTTTAATGCAGTTACTGATTTTAAACGTAAAAAATTAACCATTGAGCAGATTGAAACCGAGGCAAAGGCCATTGCCGATACCGGCATCCGGCATATTCTTATTTTAACTGGAGAAGCCCCGCAGAAAACACCCATGTCCTACCTTAAGGATTCGGTACTTGCTTTAAGAAAACATTTTGCATCCATTGCCCTTGAAATATTTCCCATGGATGAAGACAACTACAAAGAATTGATAGATGCCGGGGCAGACGCCATCACTATTTATCAGGAAGTTTATGACCGCAGGATTTATAAAGATGTTCACCCCAAGGGAAGAAAATCCGATTACGCCTATCGGCTTGAAACGCCTGAACGAGGGGCAATGGCCGGGTTCAGGGCAGTGAATATCGGTACGCTTTTTGGCCTTGGAGAACCCGGGTCCGAAGCTTTTTTCGCTGGAATGCATGCAAAATACCTTGAACAGGAACACCCGGATGTGGAGGTTTCCTTGTCTTTACCGAGGATGCGCAAAGCCCTTGGCGGTATTGAACCCAAAAATGTATTGGATGACACTCGTTTTGTCCAGTTCATGCTGGCTTGGCGCCTGTTCATGCCAAGGCTTGGGATTACCATATCCACAAGGGAATCTGCCAAGTTCAGGGACCGGTTGATTCAGCTTGGCGTCACAAGATATTCTGCCGGATCCAAAACCGATGTGGGCGGATATGCAGGTCAGGATGATGATGGCACGGTCCAGTTTGAAGTCACAGACACAAGAAATGTGGGCCAGGTCGTCCAAATGATCAAAAAGAGCGGGTATCAGCCGGTTTTCAAAGACTGGGAGATTGTATAAAATGAAGATCGGTGTGGCAGGCTGCGGTGGTATCGGGTCCAATGTGGCCCGCAATCTTGTCCAGGCAGGGATTAAGAATTTCAAACTCATTGATTTTGATCATGTAGAGGTTGCCAACCTGAACCGCCAGTTTTACCAGGTTTCCCAGGCTGGTAAAAAAAAGACCGACTGCCTAGAACAAAATCTTAGGGCCATCAACCCGGATCTTGCCATTGAAAAGATTGACCAAAAAATTATGCCCGGTGACAGTCCTGGCCTTTTTGCGGATTGTGATATTATTGTAGAAGGATTTGATACCAAAGAATCCAAAAAAATGATTATGGAAGAAATGGCTCAAACAGGAAAGACCCTGGTGTCAGCATCTGGAATAGCCGGTTTTGCCATGGAAACTGTTCAAATACGTAGAATTGGCAATGCTTTTGTCGTGGGAGACTTTTCATCGGATCAGGACCGGTTTGATTTGTTTGCCCCTAAGATCATCATGGTAGCAGCCATGATGGCAGGCATTGTTTTAAATATGAAACAAAGACAGATTGTCCCTTAAATAAGGGGGTGCCCTGAAAAGCAACGAGATTATGGAAGAGAAACGAATAATAGATGCAAACATCAACCGGTCGGCAGAAGGCCTCAGGGTGTTGGAGGATATCGCCCGGTTTGTTTTCAATGACAAGGCGCTGTCTGCAAGTCTAAGACAAGTTAGACACAAGGTCCGGGAACTATTCAAAGGCCGGGAGCGTGATCTTCTGGTATCAAGAGATTCAGCCTCGGATGTGGGTGCGCAGACATCGCAGGCAACCACATCAGATATGCGTTCGGATATCAAAGATGCCGTCCTTTCGAATTTCAAGCGGGTACAAGAGGCTGTAAGATCTATTGAAGAGTGCCTGAAGATCCTTGGGGAATATAACCGGGGTAAGGAAATGGAAGCCCTGCGTTTCCACGTATATTCTCTGGAACCAAAGATGATATCCCTTTTCACAAGAGCACTACCCCAGGGAATTTACGGGATTCTCGGGGAGAAGTTTTCTTGTGGCCGCACCAATGTCCAGGTGGCCAAAGAGATGGCAGATGCCGGTATTGATTTGATCCAGTACAGGGAAAAACTAACGGACAAGAGCATCAAAGACATTTATGAAGAGTGCAAAGAAATTAGAAAAATCACCAAAAGTGCAGACATTCCGTTTATTGTCAATGATTATGCCGACATTGCCCTCATGGTCGGGGCAGACGGTATTCACCAGGGTCAGGATGACCTGCCCATACCTGCATTGCGTGCCATTGCCGGGGACATGATGCTTGGTTGTTCCACCCATTCTCCTGAACAGGCAAAAAAGGCCATTGAAGACGGTGCTGATTATATCGGGGTCGGTCCCATCTTTTCGACACAGACAAAGGAGGATGTGGTTGACCCCGTCGGGTTTGAATACCTGGAATATGTGGCAGAAAACCATACCATTCCTTTTGTGGCTATCGGCGGTATCAAACGCCACCATCTTGGGGATGTGTTAAGACGAGGTGCAAAGACAGTTTGCCTTGTGACAGAGATCATTGGGGCGGATAATATACAAGCCAGAATTAAAGAAATAAAAGATATTATGGGGAGAGAGTAAATGAGTAAAAGCTATACAACACAAATGGACGCCGCAAAAAAAGGGATTTTCACACCTCAGATGGAGGACGTGCTGGCCAATGAGTCTATTTCTAAGGAAGCACTCATGGCAGGTCTGGCCAAGGGTCATATCTCAATTCCTGCAAACAAGAACCACGCCTGTTTAAAAGGCGGTGGTGTGGGAACAGGGCTTAAGACCAAGATCAATGTCAATTTAGGGGTATCAAAGGATGTCTGCTCATTTGATTCAGAAATGAGCAAGGCAAGCCTGGCCCTTGAGTTCAATACCGACGCCGTCATGGACTTAAGCGTATCCGGAGATACCGAAGGGTTCAGAAAACGGCTTGTGGCAGAGGTTCCTGTTATGATCGGCACTGTGCCCATCTATGATACCTTAACCCGCACCGGCAAAGAGGTTAAGGATATTACTCTGGATGACTGGTTCAAGACCGTTGAGATCCATGCACAAAACGGTATTGATTTTATTACAATCCATGCCGGGCTTACCCAAAAATGTATCCAGAGCCTGCGAACAAATCCCAGGCTTTGCGGAATTGTAAGCAGGGGCGGATCCATTCTTTTTGAATGGATGGAAAAAAATCAAAAGGAAAATCCTTTTTATGAGCATTTTGACAGATTACTGGCTATTTGCGAAGAATATGATGTTTGCATTAGCCTTGGTGATGGGCTTCGTCCCGGTGCCATTAAAGATTCTACAGATGCGCCCCAGATCGAAGAATTGATTACCTTAGGGGAACTGACCAAGCGGGCCTGGGAAAAAAATATTCAGGTAATGATTGAAGGACCTGGTCATGTACCTTTGCACGAAGTGGAAATGAACATGCAATTGCAAAAGAAATTGTGCCATAATGCACCCTTCTATGTATTGGGACCTCTGGTGACTGATATTGCACCGGGTTATGACCACATAACCTCAGCCATTGGCGGGGCGTTGGCAGCTATGTACGGAGCGGATTTTTTGTGTTATGTCACTCCTGCCGAGCATTTAAGGCTTCCCACAGTCGAAGATGTCAAAGAGGGAATTATGGCATCTAAAATTGCTGCCCATGCAGGAGATTTGGCCAAAGGTCTCACTTATGCCGATCACATTGACCATAAAATGAGTAAAGCCAGGGGGAATTTGGACTGGGACGGCCAGTTTGAATGTGCCATTGATCCTGAAAAAGCCATGGCATACAGAGAATCTTCTCAACCAAAGGATGGAGAAGTCTGTACTATGTGCGGGGATTTTTGTGCGGTAAAACGGGTGAAGGAGCTTTTATAAAAATTATTTTCAGATTTTTACTTAAGTGGGGTGCCAAGTCCCATGGATTGGGCATTTGGGCATAGATGTTTTGCCTTGCAATGAATGCAGGCAATTTTTGAAAAGATTACAAAAATCCTGAAAATAATCAGCATCACAAGGCTTGCGAAAATAAAAAGAGTGATAAAAGAAAAATTATAAAAGAGTGCAGGCACAAGGCCAAGAATGGGTAAAATAAGTGAAGCCATGTAAAGGTTGTTATGGCAGAAAAGCCCTTTTGCCCTATGACTGAAATTTTTTAAGTCCCCTTTGCGTGCTTTCCTTTGAGCAAGGATGTTGAGCCCTGAGATACAAATCGCATTTTCCAGGTGGGTATACACACAATTGGGGCAGACCAAAAACGGCATTAAAATATACATTTGGGCCATGGCAAAAACAAAGTACAAAAGGCCGATTACGGCAGCAATGCCTGAGAATCCATATGCCAGGTAAAAGCCAAAAGCTCCTATGGCATAATGGGCAATGGTGGTGAAATTATATAAAACAATGCTGGACAGGGGATATTTATTATAAAGTATTTTTTCTAATTGCTTGTCCATGCTAATACACTGTATAAAATATTTTTATATTCATAGGCAAGTCTGATATTAAAAACAGCCGTGAAGACGAGCCAATTCCAATTGGGCAATGTGTGTTAATCATTTGCTCTTTGGCCAAGGATCGTTTTTATCTGCTCGGGAGGTTCACATGTTAAAGACCAATGAAGAGAAGATTGTTGAGATGTATATGGAATGCAAACCCGGCCAGCCAAGAATTGGAGCAGGCTGGCGGGTGGACCATAAGGGCAAACCCTTTATTCTGCCTTCCATCGGGGGGATTACCCTAAATGTTGTGGTGGGGGATTCTGCCTTTGGCCTGGCCGGAGATCATATTGAACCAGGTGCCAGTTGTACTGCCAACGATAAAAAAATGTTCGAATTTCCCAATAATTCATTGCAAATGTTATCCTGTGTGGGTAATGATGCAAAAATACTTTCAGGAAATGCGAAAGGGGCAAAAGGTACGGTTATTGGTCATCACGGCGGTTCTGAGCACATTATAATTGATTTTGCCAAGGATGTGCTTCAAAAAATGACCTATGATGATAAAATTTTAATTCGAACCAGTGGGCAGGGGCTGGAACTCACTCATTTCCCTGATATAAAACTTTTTAATCTTGATCCGCTGTTGTTGAAAAAATTAAAGATTAAAACAACCCCAAAAGGCATTTTAAAAGTTCCGGTCACAACCAAGGTCCCGGCCCAATGCATGGGTTCAGGACTGGGGCGGGCCCATGTGGCAGCCGGTGACTATGACGTGATGACCAGTGATCCTGAAACCGTCGAGAAGTATAAGATCGATCAATTGCGTTTCGGTGATTTTGTAGCCCTGATGGACCATGATAATTCTTATGGAAGGGCGTTTGTACAGGGAGCGGTAAGCATCGGCATAGTGGTGCATTCCGATTGCAGGCTTGCAGGTCATGGGCCCGGAATTACAACGATTATGACCTGCCCGAAACCATTGATTGAGCCTGTGCTGGATTCCAAAGCCAATATTGCGGACCGGATGAAAATCGGAAATAAACGGCCAAGTAAAAAGAAGAAAAAATAATCCTGGGAAGCCGGGAGAAATTATAACCATCCCATAATACCGGGAAAACAAAACTGTCTGACTATTTTGATTCAAGGAAGTGAAAAGAGTGATTGCTAAAAAACAGAGTATCTTACAAAAAGGTAAGGGGAAAATCAGAAAAAAAGCAAAACTGTCCTATCTTTATGAAAAAGAATCTCAATATTTTGCCCAGGTTGCAGAAAGCATTAAGGATATTGCGGTAAAAGAGTTGAGGGAACTGGGTGGCTATGACCTGAATCCCGTATTCAGGGGAATCTGGTTTAAAGCCGAAAAAAAAGATTTTTACAGAATCATATATCTTTCCCGTCTGATGTCACGGATACTGGCGCCTTTGGCTGCTTTCAAATGCCCCGATAAAACGGTGCTATACAAAGAGGCAAAAAAAATTAGGTGGGAAGAGTTCCTCACCCAGCAGAAAACATTTTCCATTATTGCCAATGTCTCGGAATCCAGTATCACACATTCCAATTTTGCAGGACTGCGGGTAAAAGACGCCATTGTCGATTATTTCAGGGACAGAACCGACCGGCGGCCAAATGTAGATGCCCAAAATCCGTATTTGACGATTAACCTTCATGTCTATAAGGATATGGCAACTTTAAGTATTGATGCATCCGGCGGACCTATGCACAAAAGGGGTTACAGGGAGGCCAGCATATCCGCACCCATGCAGGAAACAGTGGCTGCGGCTATTATAAGGCTTTCAGAATGGGATGGGACAAATCCTTTGTATGATCCCATGTGTGGTTCCGGCACCCTTTTATGTGAAGCTCTGATGCGCTATTCCAAGATACCTGCCCTAGTCTTCAGGCCCACCATGGGATTTGAGCGGTTGCCGGATTTTGATAATGATCTCTGGGAAAAGGTGAAAAAGGATGCCATGGATAATATCATGGAACCGGCGCAAGGCCTGATTTCAGGAAGTGATATATCTGAAATTTCCATTGATGCAGCCAAAACAAATATAATGGGACTTCATTTTGGCAATCGTATCCAGCTGGATCAATTGGATTTTAAGCAGATTCCCTCTTTAGAGAATACAACCATTGTAGCCAATCCGCCCTATGGTATTCGAATGGGCAA
Organism: Desulfobacteraceae bacterium; assembly: GCA_024225895.1. Lineage (GTDB taxonomy): Bacteria > Desulfobacterota > Desulfobacteria > Desulfobacterales > Desulfobacteraceae > JAAEMC01. The sequence continues at coordinate 6,690 of JAAEMC010001069.1, forward strand.
AGACCAAAATTTAAACCGGTTTTATAAAGACTTGGGTGAATTTTTTAAGACAAAATGTAAAAAATCTACTGCTTATGTTTATTTTGGAGAACCTAAGTTTATTAAAAAAGTATCGTTGGCCCCTTCCTGGAAGCGGGTGATAAAAATTGGGGGACTTGGCGGAAAGCTCGTGAAATATGACATTTTTTAAGCGTGGATTTTTTGAAAGTGAAAAATAAAAAATCAGCAAATTATACTTGCAATGAATATCGTGAAGAGATGATTCTCCTTGCCCTGCAAAGAAAACTTGCTTTGCAGGATCTCACTGATGAGGAACGCGTGTTGGTACTTGAGGAAATCACTAAAGTTGAAAAAGAGCTGGGCTTGGATTAATTTTAATCGAAACCGGGTTCTCTAATAGAAAAAATTTCTGCCATCATACATCTGGCACTGCCCCCGCCGATCGTCTCAATAGTGGTCAGGTCAAAACTTAAAATTTCTCCGTATTGTCTGAGAAATTTTATCTGTTCAGGTCGAAATCCGTTTTTTGCAGTTTCCGACATCACAATGAAATATTCGCCTTTTTGATTGTGAACCTGAAGAATATTGCCGCAAAAATGATTTTCCATCTGCTCCATGGAGATCTCCATGACATCAAATGAGTTTTGCAATGTGGCAAGTACATATCCCCTTGAATGGGGATCGATGATGCATTCGGAACAGATCACAGCATATTTGTCGCCAAGGCTCATCATGACGTTGGTATGGTAGATGGGTTTGCCTTTGGAACTTTTTGTGTTGAATAAAATACCTTCTTTAAAAAAACGCAGACGAAT
>JAAEMC010001070.1 GCA_024225895.1 Desulfobacteraceae bacterium
CCAGACGACGATAGATATAGCGGGAAGGAACATGTGCCATGCGACATCCTTTACAAGCTCAAAGCCTTCATACCCGGAAGCCGGGGTCATTATCCCCCCTAATGGAAAGATTGGAATGACGTAGGCAAATAACATGAGCAGGATGATTCCCAAAGCAAAGGTGGGAATGGAATACATGGTTACCGATGCGGTAAGAATAGCCGTATCAAATTTGGTGCCGCTCTTCCATCCGGCGATAGCCCCTAAGGCCACTCCCAGAATGATAGCGATGGTCAAGGCTGTAAACACCAGCAGTATTGTATAGGGTAACCTTGAGGCCAATACCTCTACCACAGGTTTTCGCTGGGAAAATGACATGCCAAGATCGCCATGGGCAAGGTTCTTAACATAAGCGGCGAACTGGATGCTCATGGACTTATCCAGTCCGAATTTTTGTTTCATCAATTCCATGCTTTCAGCGCTGATCCTGGGATCTCTGAACATCATCCGAACCGGATCTCCGGGTGCCATTCTGAAGATGAAAAAGTTAGCGCAGACAATGACGGCAATGGTTATAATGGCAGCCATTACTTTTCTTAAAAAAAATCCCTTTAAACCCAACTTTTTACGCTCCCTTAACTCTTGTATTCATTTAACCCGTTTTTTTTTGCTTTACGGTTATTAAATGAAATAGGTCCATACACGCTGACGGTGTGGTGTTTTAATTGTAACCATTTTTTTTAGGCTATAATTAAAACTAAGGACTATTGGCCCATTCAGGTTGAGAAATCGAAATAAACAACTATGTAAAACTCTATTGAAAAAAAGTTTTAAATTTCATAGGTTTCAATTGTTACCCCTAACTTTGCCAGCTCTTCAAGATAGTATTTCCGTGCATTGGCATCCAGTGCTTCCGGCGGTAGGAGTCCTTTCATAGTAATTTTGTCATTTACCAATGCCTTCGTGAATACGGCTGCACATTGTCCAGTAGAATAACTTTCATGCGATAGGCCTGAAATCTCAAATGCTTCACCAAGTCCTAGTGACTTCATATAATTGTCTATTGTGACATTTTTACCATTTCTGCTTCCTATTACCCGGACCAAAAAGGCACCTTCTTCCTGTTCCATTCCGTTGGCCAATACCTCTTTTATCTCTTCAGGATATTTTGGAGCCGGTGGAGCAGCTGAAATAACGACATCAAAAGGAGAAACCTTTACGCCTTTAACATCAAGAGGCTCATCAGAAAGAAGCCCCATATTAAACAATTCCAGGGATTTTTCCACAGAAGGGCCGCCGAATTTAAAATAGACATTTTTTACACCTTTCAAATATTTATCAGCCATAAGCCCCATGGTGACAGGCTCGTCATGTGCATGATCATATAAACGCACCGGCCTATCAATTCCTTTTAGCTGATGCATGACAGGGTTTGAAAAAGGTTTATCCACAACTATTTCACCATTGATATAACTGTAAGTCTCGGAATTCATATCGCCGAGAGCAACTTCTGGTGACCACCAGAATAAGACATATTTTTTAGAAACAACGCCATCATATATCGCTATTTCTATTGTCTCGACTGTTTCCAATTTGTCGGCAGATTCCCTGGCCAGTATATTTGCTAAACCTGGAGAAGAGCCTGACCCGACAATAGAAGTCAGACCTTTTTCTTTAAATCGGCTATGCCAGGTCTCAAGCAGATCCCTGTATCCATCGATGAAGTCCGGCCCACCTTCCTCCCAAGGCCCGGCCATATCCTGGTAGGCTGAATTCAGTTCCAGGGCTGCTTCCATAACTTTATAGTTAAAGTCAACACTAAGCCCGTTTACAATTAAATCCGCACCTTCTGCCACTTTGATAATGTTTTGAATTTCTCGTGCATCGATTTGTACCGCTTTTGCTTTATCCAGTGTATCTTCAAGTGTTTGAGCTGCTTTATAGTCATAATCGGCACATATAATTTGAGATACATTTGGATCCTCATTCATTCGTTTCGCAATGGTACTTCCCTGGGCACCAACACCGATAATAGCGATTTTCTTTGGCACAGCATTACTCCTTTTATTTAAATAATCTAAATCACTCTTCATTGGAAAAATTAGTAGAAATTCCTTATGAAGATCTGAAATACCAACCTATAAAAAAAGCCCGAAAGATGATTAGATAGAAGCATAACTACTGCTAATCAAAATTCGGGCTTAATAAAAATCCTCGTGCAAAGGGTTTATGAAGAATCCGATTAATCTTTTAAAATTATTGGTTTCTCATGTAATTCTATAATTTTTGTGTTACGTATGCCTCCTTGGTTTGTATTTATTTTAAAAATGATAGGCCCGGACCTTTTTTCTTTTTTTATCTGCTTTAGCAGTCTTTTAAATTCATCCAGGACTTTTGCTTGATTCATTTGTCCATTATTCTCTATGGAGAAAGTATTCTCATGTTCATTCATTTTGCTAAATCTGTTGCTATTTTTTTTGCAATCTGGCTTGCAATTCTAATTTTGTCATTATCATAGCCAACAGATGCCCCTAACATATCGAGCCCAGACTCCATTGCAATCACTAGATACGCTATGGCTTCGGGGTCGTGGTCAAGTTGTTCATTCGTTTTTTGTATTTTTTTTATTTGATCAGAGATATAATCTTTCATGCGCAATGTAAGCAATTTTTCACGTTCTCTTATTTCTTTAATTCGGGATCCAAGATAAAACAATGCCCAGTAGACACTTTCATCTGTTTCATCCCAAACTTGATCGAAGGCAACATTAAGAAAAGATTCAAGACACTTCTTGGGAGGATGCTTTTCAGCTGACAGGGCCAGATATTTTTTTTCATAATTGTTGTACACATATTTTGCAAGCTCAATGAACATATCATCCTTGGTTTTGAAATGATGCAACAAAACACTTGTTGCTATGCCTAAATGCTCGGCAACTTTAGACAGTGTAGTGCCCTGAAGACCTTCCTGGCTTAAAACCTGATACAAATGATTTATTATTTCTGGTTTCCGGGTATCTGACCGTTTATAATCTCTTTTTTTTGTA
>JAAEMC010001071.1 GCA_024225895.1 Desulfobacteraceae bacterium
AAGGTATATTTTTCATTTGAAAATACAGCGATTTTCGTGTTTAATATGATTATGGTGGATGAAGAGTTGATGCTGATTCTCAATACTGGGGACAAAATAAAACTGGACCCTGAAAAACTCTTTACCTATGATGACAGCCTTTTTACAAGAACCCGCGAACATACGATTAAATTTACAGAACATGTCCTCATAAAGCTGTCTAAATATCTTGAAGAAGAAGCCGGTGAATTTTCCATCAAAATAAAAGACCGGATCTATGCGATTCCGGAACAAAATCTTGACGAATGTTAAGAAGATAATACTTGCTAAATTTTTTAGAAAACATCACACGCAACACCATAATAAAACTCGAGGAAAAAGAAGTATGGCCTTGCTGTTAAGATATATGATCCGTATTTATCTTTACATCCAATATTATTGCCAGCGGATGACAAAGAGCGGTTCTTTTGGGCCGGATCAGGCCGCCAGGATACAGACGCCCTATCAGGGTACAGGGAATCCAATCAAAGACGGGCTTTATAAACATCATGTCAAACAATTCCATGAATCTTCCTGTTCCGTGGCATCTGTGGCAAGTGTTCTAAATACCCTAATGGAACACAATGGGACTATGAACGGTTCACCGGTAAGTCAGCATGACCTGTTGGAAAAGGTTAGAACCGCTCATTGGAAAGAGCGAATGGGTACCAACGGGTACAATGGTCGGCGGGGGCTGCCATTGAATACGCTTGGCGAAGTGGTCCAGGACAGCCTGACGATTTATGGAATCCAATATAAAAACGTTGAAATTGTTCAAGCCAGCAAATCGCCTGAAAAGGCAGAAAAAATAAAAGAAAAGTTATATTCCCGGCTGGATAAATTTGAAACATTTGGCAATTGCGTGATCATTTCCCATTTTGACCAGGGAAGTTATTTACCGGATCTGCATATCCCTCATATCTCGCCTGTGGGAGGGTTTAATCCGGTTGACGGCACCGTCACCCTCCTGGATGTGGATCCTTCCCAATCCTATCCATACCAGATTTCGTTTGATACCTTCTATAAGGGTCTGTCTTTTGATTACAATTATATGTTCCGTAGATTTGGATATGGCAGTGGCGGATACATTTAT
>JAAEMC010001072.1 GCA_024225895.1 Desulfobacteraceae bacterium
GGTTGGTGCTGGTTCCGGGCCGGCCCTGTCCACTTTCCTTGGTCTTCGACCTGCATAAGGATCTGGCTGTGGTCTGGCATAAGTTCTTCTAGGTGTTTTTCGGGATCTATATTTTCTCCCAGTAACCCCGTATTAAAGAATATCATTTTAATATTGTAACTGTCTTTAATATGTATTATTTAAAAATATTATTGGTATTTTTAAACAGAACAGCTTAACAAAGGATTGCCATGAAAGTTGATATATACAATCAGCTCCACCAGAGAATTATTTATCTGGAATATAAACCAGGACAAATTTTAAAGGAGCAGGAGCTTGCCAAGGAATTCGGTATCAGCCGAACACCGATTCGAACGGTTCTTTTTCGCTTGGAATGGGAGCATCTGGTTAAAATCCTGCCGCGAACCGGTATCCAGGTGATGGAGCTGGAACTTAATACTATTACCAATGTTTTTGAGGCAAGGCTGGAACTGGAATCTGTCATCGGGTCCATGGCTGCAGAACGGTTCGATAAATCCCATTTTAATGAACTGCAGGGATTCATCACCATCTGTGACCGGTTGGTAGATCTGAAAGATCCTAAGGCATTGGGAGACTTGGATTTTAAGATCAAGCGCCTTTTTTATAAAGTTGCCGGCAATCCTTTTTTAACTCAGATGTCAGACCAGCTCTATTCACTTACATTCAGGCTTTGGTTTTTTAATCTTCTTAAAATGTATAATGAAGACTGGAACCGGGAGGTGCTGTCAATTAGAGAGGATCTGGTATCACTTTGTGATCTGTTAAAAAACTCAACACCCAAAATTGTCGGTAAAGAAAGACGCAATCAACTATTAAAACATCTTAAGCGAATACAGGGTCAGTTTTTAGGATTATCCAATCAATAA
>JAAEMC010001073.1 GCA_024225895.1 Desulfobacteraceae bacterium
AAAACAAAGGCGTTAATTGCGTTTACCTTGAAAATTTAGGTCCAAAAGTTACATGCCTTAGTCTTGGTAAAACATACAGGGTAAACGCATATAACCCTGGCATGAATTTTAATCCCAACGAACAATCAATGTATTCCTCCGGTTAAAATTTTAGTTCTGCCTTGTGCTGCGCGAAATGTTGAGTTCACATTCAGCAGCTAAGTAGAAAGCTTTTCATTCCTAATGCCTAAAGCCATCCCCAGAAGCTGTGGAAAAAGCAATGGTATGATGTCATCATACTGCCGGGTTCCGGTATTGAAGATGTCGTATTGTATCTGGCAGTGGGTGCAGGCATTGACGATATATTTGGCCCCTGTTTCCCTGGCAGAGGAAAGTTTGTTTTCCAGGATCTTTTTTGAGAGAGCCTTATTGGTTTTTAAAACAGGATTTCCACAGCATTCCGTCTTTTTCTCCCAGTCAATGGTATCAAATCCGGTTGCCTGGATCAGTGCTTCAAAAATACCCGGGGCATTTGGGTTGTCAAAACCGGTGATGGAAAATGGCCGTAATGCATGGCATCCGTACTGGAGCACGACTTTTTCCCTTGGCAACCGATTTTGTATTTTCCCTTTTAAGACAGAGATACCGATGTCTTCATACAAAAAGGACAGCAGGTGTTTTACTTTAGTGTTGCCGTCCCAGAAAAGTCCTTCCTTTGTAAGAAGTATTTCAATCCTCCTTTTTAATTCTTCATTCCGGGCCCACCAAAAGGCAGCATGTTTCATCTGCCCAAAGCAGCACTTGCAAGGTGTTAAGATGTCAAGACCTTTTGCTTTTGCAATGGCAAAATTCCGGATGGCAGAAAGCATGGAAGTTTCAAAATGTTCTCCCCTTGACGGGTATCCGCAGCAGTTAAAGGGAAGCTTTATAAGTTTAACCTTCAACTTTCCCATGACTGCTTCCACGCTTTTACCGTAAGCTTTTTGGTGAAGCGGAATTTTGCAGCCCTGGAAATAAGCAATTTTACGGGTCTTTTTTTTCATTCTTTCCACTCTTACTTTAGTCTTTCGTTGTCGTCTTATCATGACAGTTCCGGGCAGTCTGGGCAGCCGTGGTCCGAAGTTCAAGCAATATATCAGTGACTTTAATACCCTGAGGGCAAATTTCCTGGCAGGAATAACATGTCAGGCAATTGGCAACCATCCTCGTGCCTGTGGCCAGGTGTTTTTCGCCAAGCCTCAAAAGATTCATAATTTGCTGTGGGGTATAATCATTTTGGACAGCATCATGCTCCACAATAGGGCATACATTACTGCATATGGTGCACTGGATGCAGCTTTCAAAGGCTTCTGTCTGATCTGCAAGTCCGGTTGAAAGCCTGTCCGGCCGTTTGAAATATTTGCTGGTTTTAGACCAGTTTTCAAGGGGCTTATTTTTGATAATCGTATAAGTGTCTAATAATCCCATTTGGATAAATTTTTTATCCATTGCCTGCCACAGTCCTGTTAGGTCAATACCAGACGGGCAGATACCGGTGCAATTAAAACAGGATGTACAGGCCTGATTTCCTGTAAATAAAAGATGGGACAATTTTGGATTCTCCAGTTTTCCGGTTAGCATTTTTTTTGCCGATTCCACTTTGGCATGTGGCAAAATATTTATATTTCCTGAGACCAGGAAGTTGGGATATACACTACAGTTTGGCGAGCATAATCCGCATTGGGTGCAGGCATATAAGGTTGCCGGGTTAAAGGCGCTTTTGCCGGCTATCCTATCATGATCATTGGCCCTTTTTGTGCTGGAAAAAGGGATCATAACCACATGGAAAAGCCGTGAAAAAGGGAGGCTTGCCAATAATAAAAATGCCAGGAACGTGTGAATAACATAAAAGATTTTATCAGCCCTTATCCGGTTTAAAAGGTTGCCTGCAGGAAAGACACCTTTAGCCATGACTTTGGACACAAACGCAGAACCGATATCAGAATGGCAGGAAGCGCAATATTCTTCATTTAAGATTTGACCGTCTTCAAGCAGTTGGGTTGTAATGGCAGGTGTGTCCTTAAATCTGACATACTGGGAGTCTGTCCAAAAGGCGCGAAGGTCTTCAAGCCCGTTATCTTCATCGATATCTGAGTATTCTTCCACCATATCCATGAAGACATCCTCAGATATAATTTTAAAACTTTCCAGGCAAAACCCGGACAGAATGATACCAAAAACCACGACCACGGCAAATAGTCCGGTGGATGATTTTGGCTGTCCCTCTGGTTGTCTTGCTGGCCGGCGGGTTTTCAGAATCCGTCGCAAGAAAAACCCCAGGCATCCCAGCAAGACCAGGAAACCCAGAAAATTGCGTAAAAACTGAAACGGGTCCACCGTGGGCTGGTAGGTGTCAAAAAGATAGAATGAGATCAGATCATCCATGGCATGGAAACAGAGAAGAAAGACAAAGGGTAAACAGACCAAAAAGTGAGCAAACCACCTGGTTCTGTTCGCTTTAAACAGCCGGGTCTGGAAAAAAGTATTGAAAAAAAACTGCTTTAGATCCAGTTTGCTCTGTCTGTCTGCGGTAAAATAATCTTTCTTTTTAAAGAATCCCCATATGTGAAATACCAGTCCTGCAAAAGAAATAAATAATGCCGTATATACGGTATAGGTGAATATCACTTTGCCTGCTCCCCAAAAGCTTTCCAACAGTGCTGGACTGCTTTGACGGCAGAGGCGAAACAGACCCCGGCCCCGGTTTTAAGCCGTGCCCAGTCATTATGGGCCAGGATACTGCCAACCACAAAAAGATTTTCAAATACCATGTTGCCTTTCTCATCCAATGGCCGGAACATCTTATTTGTTTTAACGCCCGCCGTGTTGATGGGGTGACCTGTTGGTTCAAAAAAATTAAGAGCATGCCAATGGGTTCGCCGG
>JAAEMC010001074.1 GCA_024225895.1 Desulfobacteraceae bacterium
TTAGGCATTGAGCTAAAAAATAAAACCCTTGGTATTTTCGGTATGGGCCGGATTGGTATGAAAATGGCCCAACGGTGCAGGGCCGCTTACGACATGAATATCATTTACTACAGCAGGACCCCCAATCTAAAAGCCCAAAAAAAGTTCAATGCAAAACTGGTCTCCTTTGAACAATTACTTGTTCAAAGCGATGTTCTTTCCGTGCATTGCACATTAAATGACAGCACCAAGGAAGTTTTTGATATCAAGGCTTTTGCCAAGATGAAAAAAAGCGCTATTTTTATCAATACTGCCAGGGGCGGTATTCATAACGAAAAAGACTTGACTCAGGCCCTCGAATCCAGGCAAATCTGGGGTGCAGGGCTGGATGTAACCAACCCGGAACCCATGGTAAAAGGAAACCCTTTGCTTTCAATGGAAAATGTCTGTGTGCTGCCCCATGTGGGATCCGGCACCAGAGAAGCTAGAGATGAAATGTCAAGGCTTGCTGCCATGAATCTTATATCCTTTTACAAGAACGGGACTATTCCGCATATCGTTAACCCCCAAGTATTAAACAATGAGAAACCCGGAAAAAAATAAGTTGAGTTCAAAAA
>JAAEMC010001075.1 GCA_024225895.1 Desulfobacteraceae bacterium
ATTAAATAAATCATCAATCCTATAAGAGCGATGTTTTTCAGCTCAAAAACTTCACCAGCAAACGCTGTCAAAGTAAAAAATCCCAAAATTATCGTAACAATACCTAATGCTTTGCGCTCCGATTTCATGGCAAAGCCTATTCCAATCCACCAGATACCTGCAAGTAAAAACTCAAGATAGCCCCATATTCCCCCATATACCATTTGCGTTGAATTGATGAATACAATGCTATAAATTTCTTTTGTTATCCCATTGGTACTTGCATAGCCAGACATTAAAGTGGGCCAGATTTTGGCTAAAATAGCAGCACCAATACACCCGGTAAACAGGTAGGCCATGCCACTAAAAGTAAAAATACTTATCCAGTAAGGATTTCTATTTTTTAACCAATGATGGATAAAAAAAGTCGCCGGCACTAATAATAAATAATAACCTAACAGATCGGCTAACCAGGACCATTTCATTAGATAACCAGCTTCTGCTCCAGCTTTAACAAAAAAGTAAAGATCAGTAAAATCTTGTGCATCACTCCCTGCAGCAATCCCGGTCAATACAAAATTGGTAATGGCAAAGGGAGCTGAAATTATCGTCAGCCAACCTACTATTATTCTGAATGAATGTTGTTGTTCCATAGTTTTTCTCCAATGTATTTTGTTTTTTTCCAATCCCTGTTCAGATGATTATGTCTATCCGCCTTGACTACCGATCGCAACGATTGGACTTTTCATAAAATTTCCTTATGTCCAGCTTTCTTTATATCCGGGAACAGTATCCCGGAAAGCTTTCATCAAGGTACGGGTGTTTACTATTTGCGGCCCGGTAAAAGCACCTTTTTGATTAATTTGTCCATTGATGAGTTGGTCACAAACCAAAACAGGAATCATGGCAGTTAAGTAATCTTCAGTTCCATGAATCTCCAGGATTCTTTTAATCTGTTTCCCCTCTTTTTCGCCTTGTACAACAGCTTTCAAAGCCATGTCAGGATGATTTTTCCTGCCTTTCCCAAAAAATTTAAGTAGTTTTAAAAACCGGGCTGCTTTCTTTTCACTACCCGCCCACCCCAGTTTCATTCCCACAAGAAACACCAATCCCTGCAGCAGATTTTCCATACCGGACCAATAGGCAATTTTTTTTATTTTCATCGTCTCAGGTATTTTATGAA
>JAAEMC010001076.1 GCA_024225895.1 Desulfobacteraceae bacterium
CACCCTTTATCCTGACCAGCATCAGATGAACTATGTTGTCCGCCCCGTCATGAGCCCCGGCGGAAATAAACACTTTCCCGCCCTGTATAAGATACCAGTCATTTTCCGTAGGTTCTGCCGAAGTAATAATGTCGCCCAATGAACTTCCGGCCTGCGGTTCTGTCAGGGCCATGGTCCCCTGCCATTTGCCTTCCAGCATATTGGGCACATAGGTATCGATTAAATTATTACTGGCAAAGGAGGTAAGCAGATGTGCTGCTCCTGTAGTCAATTCCGAATAGGCAGTAGCGCCGTAGTTGGCCGCACAAAAAATGAAACTGGCGACAGCCCTTAGCATCAAGGGCAGTTGTTCTCCGCCATGGTCCTGGTGAAATCCCGATGCAATCCAACCGCCTTTGCCGAATTCAGCCAGGATTTTTTTAACATCCTTATGAACTTTGACCCGGCCATTTTCCAGCTCGGGCGGGCGTTCATCCATTTCCCTTAAGATCGGGTACAGCATCTTTGTACCAAGCAAAATAGCCTCATCAATCACCATGTCAAACATTTTAGTATTATGATGGCTGTAATAATCATGGCTGGTCAAGGATTCACAATCAAATACCTCATTGATCATAAACCGAATATTGTTTTTGCTGACAAATTTTGTCATGGGTTTTCTCCTTTGTGGTTTGCAGGTTTTATCAGTCGATCTGATAGAAGCTTGGATCAAATTCAGGCTTGTCTTTATACTGTTCCATTAAATATGCGCCTGCCAGTGCATAATTGCCGAATGCGGACGGGTCCACATCAATTCCAATGCCTTTTAATGCCAGGGCAGCATCATTGGGATTCGGCGGGCACCCATTGATTTTGACAATTTCCTGGGCACCGTCATGATCTTTATTCAGGGCACACATGCACTGTCCCACTAGAACACTTTTTTTCATGCCGCTTGAGGGGCGCAGTCTTTTACCGGTTAAAAATTCCACATCATTATAGGGTTTTCCTTTGTAGGACATGGCGATTATGCTCAGTATCATGCCGGTTAAACCGGAACAATAGGTGCATAAGGTGGAATCGTATTTATGAAATTTCAGTCCTTTTATGCCCATTTTTTCGAAACTGACGGGCAGGGTATTGTCTGCATTAAATGGGAAGGTGTGTTCATGGAATTGTTGAACACTTTCAATTTTTTCACCCTTTACTTCAATATTGGAAAAATCTGTCTTCATCCCCTGGTCCGCTGCAACCCGGGAAAGATAAGGAATGTCAGAAGGTTCATGGCCTATAACTTTGGCTCCCGTCATATCAGCGGCCAGGATGTTGGATGATGCGATAATAAGATCACTTCTCCTAGGTCTGCCATCAAAGGAAGGCCCCCTTTCAATGGTAAAAATGCCGTCGATAATGGTGGCAGAAGGCGGCAGCAGTTTTGGAAGGCGAGAAACCATGTAATCCAGGTCTTTTTCAAGGTCGGCATTGTGGCACTTTTTCCTTGAGCTGACATTTAAAAAGCCTTTAAGGTTCTTAATGCCAAGGCTGACCTTAACCTGGGCATGGGTTTTGAGTACGGGCAGATTCACCAGAAAATCCGATTCCATAAGATCGGCATTGACTTTTAGGCTTAAACCGTCTTCTATGTCAACCTTTTCAAAAGGCTGTTCCCAGACATCCAAAAGCTTTACACCATAACGATCTTTAAGCTTTTTATATCCCAGACTCTCAAAGGCTTTTTGCCCGAAGTTTTTTTCGTTGGGATCGGATTGCAGGCTTCCTTCTGCAATACTGATATCTGTAACGCCGTATTCTGCCAGAAGACGCACTGTTTCCTCCATGACAACAGAAGTGGTAATAACACCCCATTTAGGGTATGGCCCATTGATCCACACCACGATGTTGGGTTTAACTATTACTTTGGCATTTGAAGAAAGGTTCTCAAAAGCATTCGAATCTTGTACAGCCTTTTTAACAGTCCCCTGATTTTTAGTGAATTTTTGAATTGAAACTTGGATGGGATTCATATTCATTTCCTTATGAAAATTTTCAAACAGGATATCTTTGCAAAGCTAATCTATCAAAACAAAAAATGCGGTTCAACCTAAACTTTTGGTTCAGGTCAAACAGCATTTTGTTCTAAAATTGTTTTTAAAAAATTGTATCGCTGCGTCTTCAGAATTGTACGGCTTGGAAAATTAAAAGATAAAAGAGCACTCAATACCGTATTCGTGTGTTTCATTATCCGGTTCGATCCACCCCCTGCCATAGGGGTCGATGGTGACATCTGAATCATTAATATCCCAGTATCTGAAAAAGAATCGGATCAAAAGGTCAAATTGTTTCATTTGTTTGGCAAAACCTAAAGAAAACCGGTATCCATACCCTGAATCCTGATCATTGGATACATCTGTATAACCGGATAAATATCCGGTCCGGCTGTCCTGCTGGCCGGTAATAAAATAATCATACTCTACCTCGGGAACCAGCCGCCAGCCATTACCTAAACCAACTTCTACAGTGACACCGATGGGAATATAACAATAGTGGGATTCGCGGTCATAACCATAATGCCCTGTTGTTGACTGTTTCAGTTCAGATTTGTTTTCCAGAAAATGGTAGCCGATGCCGATAAAGGGGGTGATTTTGGTTGCCCCCTTTTCCAGGATCACATACCCGCCAATCCCGCGGATTTCAAAAGTAATGTTCCGCTCTCCGTCCAGAGAGCCGGTTTGGGCACTTTCATAATCTACCAGGCCTGGGGCAATCATTCCATCTGCCTTTAAAAACCATTTATCTTTTTGATAGCCGAATTGGTATGTAAAACCTAAATAATACCCTTCCTGCTCCATGATGCCAGGTTCTTCATAGTCAAAATAATAGGTTTGGATACCGAGACCGCCAAAGAGGTTGGGGTGGGATTCAAAATTGGCAAGACTGTGAGTGGCAACACATATTACTAATATAAATATAAGAAGAAATCTTTTCAAAACCGTAGCCCTCCTTCAATTGGGTTAATTAGGTTCAGCTATAGA
>JAAEMC010001077.1 GCA_024225895.1 Desulfobacteraceae bacterium
CCGGAAAAGGGGGCTGGTATGTGATATCAGCCCCCTTTATCATTAAATTTTAAGCTTTGATTGTTTTGAAAATTGCCAGTTAGGTCATAAGAAAAAAACCTATATATCGTGGTCAAAGCAAGGGTTTTAGCGTTTTGCCCATATAATCTTCTCCAAAAGATCATTTGAATTTGTATCGGGGTCACATGCTTCTTTTCAGTTGTTAATTACCATGGTTGATAACCTAAAAATCTGCAATTCAAACAGCTGAAACTTCTCCGATCAAGAATCTGCATCAATACAAAGCGCTTTTGTTAAATCATCAAGACCATTCTTATCTAAACGTTCAGTAGCAGTGATGATCCTTTCCACACATTGTGCATTGTAATTTTTTAGAGCCAAAGTGCGAAATTTGTCACGGACAGAACCCATGTCCATCGGATTGGAAGGATCTCCAAGCGGAGAAGTCACAAGTCTTTCAAATGTCCCTTTTTGAGAATGAATAATGATGCGGGCAGGCACTTTGTTTGGAAACATTTGATCCAGGGTTTCATCTACATATAAATCGACTTTTTCAGCAAAATCAACTATATCCCTTCTTCCTAACAGAGTGGCATGTATCGGCAACAGTGCGGAGGTTCCGATAATTGTGACTAAAGCGATACAGAAGGGAATGCTGTATTGGGCACATTCAATCGTGTCAGGGCCTGTATCGTTGGTTAACGACCGTAATGCTCTGGAAAAGGTGTGGACTTCAATGCGATCAATCAAATCCGCCTTTAATTGATTTTCAGCCAGGGTATTATTTACGGCATCCAAGGCACTATGAATCCAACGGCAACATCCATATGGTTTGAAATACACAGATTCGATCGCAAAATCCTGCCCAAGGTTCTTTGTGATTAATGAATGATCATAATAGTCCGGATGATCAAGAATATCAGTCGGGCCTGTGAAGCCGCTATTGGCAAGCCAGACCGCAGAAAGACCAGTCAATGTACCCCAGGGAATTCCTTCTTTGGCGCTATTTCCCATCACTTTGCTATAACCAGCGGCTTTTAAATCAGGAGAATGCACGCCCGCGACCCCAAGCGCTTCCGCCAGAACCTTGGGGGACTGCTTTTTTAAATAACCGCCGGCTGCTGCTGCTCCGAAAGCACACCAGCGGCCAGTCGCTAGTGTTTCCTGTATGGAATGATCTCTGGCGGCTGAAACACGCACAGCAATCTCGTAACCAATAATGATGGCAACCAGTAATTCCCTTCCCGTAACAGCTGATTCTTGAGCAACGGCAAGTGCTGCAGGAATAATGGAGGCTCCGGGATGCCCCAACGCGGACCGGTGACCATCATCCAAATCTAAAGCACTGGCAAAAACACTGTTTAGAAAAGCTGCGCCCGGAGGACTGAATGCCTGATTCGAAAACCAGACCGATGCCTTACCAGGAGCAAACATTTGCTTAGCCAGATGTGAAGCGGCTCTGGCAGCGGGAGTGCTTAATCCGACCACAGAGGCAGCAAAAAGATCGAGAATACATTTTTTAGCATTTTCATAGGTAGATGCTGGAATGTTTTCCTGATCAAGATCGCATATATAATTAGCAAGCCGGAGAGTGGTGGTTTTTAAAGCGGACATAAGCCTTATTCCTGTCAAATTGTCGTTTAAATTCTTTATCTTTTTTCATTTGCTTTAATCTTATACCGATGCGTCGGCTGACACCAGAATAAGTCATCCCCAAACAACTGCTTATCTCCTTATTTGAAAAAGCACCTGTCTTCCACAATAAATAAACAAGACAATCGAAACAGATAACGCTCATCTTGAACAAGTATACTTTTAAAACGCCCCTGGTACAGATGGCCCTGTCTTTTATGCTTTACATTGTATCGCCATAACTCAATTTTATTATTCACATTTTGCTGTAGAGTCAATGCTTAATCACTAATCAAGATGTGCCCCCCCTGCTCTACCCCCAGCTTCTGTTGCTTTTTTCAGCCAAACAGTATAGTTTTTATGGATATTTGGAGTTGTTTTCCGGAACACAATTTTCACAAAAAAGGCTTGTGATACAAATGAGGGTCTTTGCAGATATGCCATTGGACAGGAAACGGGTTCTTTCTCTTTTGTGTATTATTTTTGCAGCAGCCGGCTTTTTTTTCTTTACCGGATGCGCCGCCATCATGTCTTCTGCAACATCCGGTATAATAACCGATCTGTCCACGTCCATTATGGACAGCGATGATCTTAAAATGGTTGAAGATGGAGCACCTGCCTATCTTTTAATGGTTGACAGTCTCATTGCAAAAGATCCGGACAATGAAAACATGCTGGCCAATGCCGCCCTTTTATATACTGCCTATGCCGACATTTTTGTGGCAGATAAAAAAAGATCCCGAAAGCTTTCAGAAAAAGCCCTTTCCTATGCAGTCCAAGCCATGTGCAGAGCAGACAAACGGACCTGTGATTTAAAAAACATGAATTTTGATGATTTTGAAACAATTATCAAAGATATCGAAAAAACAGATGTGCCTGTATTATTTGCCCTGGGCAATTCATGGGCAGCCTGGATCATGGCCAACCAAAGTGATTTTGATGCCATTGCGGATATTTCACGGATTGAAACCATAATGCAGCATATCCTTTTCTTGGACGAAAAATACAAAGATGGTTCCGCATATCTATATCTCGGAGCTCTTGCAACACTCCTTCCGCCTGCCCTTGGCGGCACCCCGGAAAAGGGAAAAACTTATTTTGAAAAAGCTCTGGATATTTCCCAGGGTAAAAACCTGATGGTCAATGTATTGTTTGCCAAACAATATGCCAGGATGATGTTTGACAGAAAGCTCCATGACCAATTGCTGTCACAGGTAGTAAAGGCAGACCCCAGGGTCCCAGGATATACATTGATAAATACCCATGCACAGCGGCAGGCAAGAGAACTTTTAGGCAGTGCGGATGATTATTTTTGATATGTTGTAATGGTTGCTTAAACCGGAGAAAAAAATGACCTTTTTAACAAAACATCTTCAATTGCGGCGAATACCCCTCACCCTTTTTATTAGTTTTGTTTTGATGATGGTACCTGTCCATGCCACCACCCTTAAAATTGCCACGCTCTCTCCGGAAGGATCCATGTGGATGGAAAAGATGCGCAAGGGAGCTGACGAAGTGGCACAAAAAACCGGCAGCCGTGTAAAATTTAAATTCTATCCCGGCGGTGTCATGGGAAATGATCAGGCGGTTCTGAGAAAAATCCGCATTGGCCAGCTCCATGGCGGCGCAGTTGTTTCAGGCAGCCTTTCCCAGTTTTTCCCTGCAAACCAGCTTTATACCCAGCCCATGAAGTTTTCTTCCCATGAAGAAGTTGACTATGTCAGGGAAAGGATGGATCCATTTATCATCAATGGATTGGAAGAAGCAGGGTTTAAAATCCTGGGCATTGCCGGCGGTGGTTTTGCCTATATTATGTCTAAAGTACCCATTGAAACAGTCCAGGATTTAAAGATCCAGAAAGTCTGGCTGCCGGATAATCATAAAATCAGCCCGGAGGCCATCCAGACCTTTGGTTTTACACCAATTCCATTACCTATTTCAGATGTCAGAACCAGCCTGCAATCGGGCCTGATCAATACGATTGCAACATCTCCTGTGGGAGCCGTTGTCCTGCAATGGCACACCCAGATCAAATATGTGACTTATGTCCCCCTGGCTTATCTGCATGCCGTACTGGCAGTGAATAAAAAAAAATTTTCCAAAATCGATCCCCAGGATCAAAAAGTTGTCTTAATGACGATGCAAAAGATCTTTCGTGAGATAGACCTTCAAAACCGGGAAGATGATGTCAGAGCCATTGAAACTTTAAAAAAACGGGGTGTTAAATTTATTACGCCATCCGGAGATGTCATGGAAGAATGGAAAGAGACCGCCCAAAAAGCATCAAAAAAAATGGTTGAGTCCGGCACACTTCCCAAAGAGGTGGCCAATACCATGGACCAGCATATTGCCCAGTTCAATGCCAAATCAGATAAAACCAATGATCAATAAGCCTCCCCCCTTTTCCATACGGCTCATTGAATTCCTCCAGAAAATTGAGGATCTGCTGCTCATCAGCCTATTACTATTCATGATTTTCATTGCTGTCCTGCAAATCTTTTTACGAAATTTTATGGGTTCCGGTATTTCATGGGCAGACCCCCTTGTCAGGGTGCTGGTACTCTGGATCGGCCTTATCGGTGCCATGGTGGCAAGCCGCGGCAATAAGCATATCAGTATTGATATTATTTCACGATATTTACCTTGGCGTATCAGAAAGGAAACACAAAGAATTACCAGCCTGTTCACCACCATTGTCTGCGGCATCATGGCATGGGTCAGTATCAGATTCGTACTTATGGAAAAGGCAGACGGGCTAATTCTATTTGCAGGTGTTCCAGCCTGGATCTGCGAAATCATTATTCCCTTTGCCTTTGCTGTGATCTCTTTTCGCTACCTACTATTCACCCTGAATGGCTTTACTCATCCCAATGTGAATAAAAAGAAAAAATGATATATCTGCTTATCTGCATACTGATCTTACTGGCCTTTCTGGGGGCACCGCTCTTTACCATTATTATTGCAGGGGCCATGGCAGGTTTTTATCTTAACGAAGTGGATCTGTCCGTCATGGCCATTGAACTTTATAGGATTGCAGATACACCGCTTTTGCTTGCACTGCCCCTTTTCACCTTTGCCGGATATATGCTGGGGGAAAGCAATACTTCTCAAAGGCTGGTGCGGCTGACTCAGGCCCTTTTCGGCTGGATGCCCGGCGGCCTTGCCATTGTGGCCTTTATTGTCTGTGCCGTTTTCACTGCTTTCACCGGTGCATCAGGGGTCACAATAGTTGCTTTGGGTGCGCTCTTATACCCTGCGTTGAAACAAGCCGGTTACAAAGAAAAGTTTAGCTTAGGTCTTGTCACTACATCCGGAAGCCTTGGTCTTTTGCTGCCGCCCTCTTTGCCCTTGATTCTTTATGGCGTTATTGCCCAGCAGATGAACGGCGGTCCTGAACTGACCATTGAAAATCTTTTTATCGCCGGTATCTTTCCGGCCTTGCTTATGATTGCCCTGCTTTCCAGCTGGAGTATCTGGGCCAATCGTAAAGACCCCTTACCTTTAACACCGTTTTCCATAAAAAATGCCATGACAGCTATCCGGGAAACTATCTGGGAAATACCTCTGCCCATTTTTGTTTTTATCGGAATTTACAGTGGTTATTTTGCCGTGTCAGAAGCAGCGGCGGTCACGGCCATGTACGTTTTGGTTGTGGAAGTGTTTATTTACAAAGAAATAAAATTGAACGCCCTTGCCAAAATCATCCGGGATTCCATGGTCATGGTAGGGGGTATCCTGCTCATCTTGGGTGTTTCCCTGGCGTTTACCAATTTTCTCATTGATATTGAAGCTCCCATGAAATTATTTAACCTTTGTCAGAAATTTGTAACCAGCAAACTGATCTTCCTGATACTGCTCAATATTTTTCTTCTGGTTCTGGGTGCCATGCTGGATATTTTCAGCGCCATCGTCATCATGGTACCGCTCATGCTGCCGGTGGCCCTTCAATACGGGGTGCACCCGGTGCATCTGGGCATCATCTTTTTGGCCAATATGCAGATCGGCTATTTCACCCCGCCTGTGGGCATGAACCTTTTTATTGCCGGGTACCGGTTTAACAAACCCATCATGGACATATATAAAGCCACCATACCCTTTATGCTGGTTTTGCTTCTTGCTGTCCTGATCATTACCTATTGGCCCTCCTTGAGCCTGTTTCTAATCCACTAATCCGGCATACTAAATCGAATAAAAAACTTAGATATAATAAAAAACCTGCTTGACAATAACTGAATGTTCATTTATTTTAGATCCATGAGAACTAAAGATGACATTAAACAGGAAGCACTTTTTGAAGCCACGGTCAAACTGGTCAATGAGATTGGATTTGCCGCAAGCTCGGTAGCCAAAATTGCCAAGGAAGCCGGTATCAGTCCTGCCACCATTTATGTTTATTACAAAAACAAAGAAGATCTTCTGGTCTCCACCTATCTTGAAATCAAACAGAATCTGGGGAAAGCTCTTGGGCAAAACATTGATGATACCACGCCCATCAGGGATACCCTCAAGCAGGTCTGGTTCAATATGTTTGACCATATCCGGGCCCATCCAAATCATTTTCACTATACCGAGCAATTTGCAAATTCTCCATTCAGCTCCCTGGTGAACAAAAAAGAAATCGAAAAATATTTTGAACCTCTTATCATGGTTATCATGCGGGGAATAGAACAGAAAATTATCAAAAATGTGGATGATAATATCCTTCGCGCCTTTATTGTACATCCCATTGTTGTGCTGTCCAATGAACGCTTGTGCCAAGACTTTG
Source organism: Desulfobacteraceae bacterium (assembly GCA_024225895.1). Classification (GTDB taxonomy): domain Bacteria; phylum Desulfobacterota; class Desulfobacteria; order Desulfobacterales; family Desulfobacteraceae; genus JAAEMC01. Next base: position 6,398 of record JAAEMC010001077.1, read on the forward strand.
AAGCAAGCCCAGATAATATTGAAACTGCATTTAGCCTGGCATGGGATGCCATAAAACTTTAAA
>JAAEMC010001078.1 GCA_024225895.1 Desulfobacteraceae bacterium
ACCCACCTGAAATCTAATCAACATTAAAAAATATCTCAAAATTGGCTTTGGAGAAGACTGTTTAAAGTTGGCGGTGGATTTAGGATGTGCTTTATACTTGGTAGGCAGGCTAAACTATGCTAAGTTAATGCCTTTGAAAAAGAAAACCGGCAAATTTAAAGGGAAACAAACAAGATGAAGATAAAATACCCAATCAATGATTTTAAAATCGGGGAATCATGGCGACTCTTTAAAATAATGGGTGAATTTGTGGAAGGGATCGATTCTCTCCATGATCTCGGGCCTGCGGTATCCATATTCGGATCTGCCCGCACCAAGCCCCAAAATCACTATTACAAAAAAACTGTCCAAATTGCCGGCTTGTTTGCGCAGGCAGGGTATTCGGTGATTACCGGCGGCGGCGGCGGTATCATGGAAGCTGCCAATAAGGGCGCCGCAAAAAAAGGGGGGGAGTCAGTGGGACTGAACATTGTGCTTCCCTTTGAACAAGTTCCCAATAAATATGCCACCCGGCAGATTGAATTCAATTATTTTTTTATCCGGAAAGTTATGTTTATCAAATATGCCCAGGCCTATATTGCCATTCCCGGTGGTTTCGGTACCCTGGATGAATTTTTTGAAGCCCTTACCCTGGTTCAAACCAACCGGATAAGGCCGGTACCCATCATTCTCGTGGGAACAAAATACTGGAATGGACTCTTCCAATGGATAAAAGACCAACTTATTAATGAGAAAATGATTTCTAAAAAAGACCTGGATCTGTTCCACCTGTTGGATGATCCCGAGAAAATTGTGGAAACTGTTGTGGAATTCCACAATAAATAAACCCACCCGCATTTGGTTTTTTTAAAGACAAGATGTCACAGGCATTGGGTTGCTTTTTGTGCAAACTGGTTTTGTCTCATTTGCCGTACCCCAGGGCATTTGCGGCAAATATTCACAACAGTATGCCCCGAAGCTTGCAGCTAAAACAAATTCAATTCATGAATTATTCGGGATGGTTCTATCGAAGGATTCCCTTTGGAAAATAAAACGCGGTATTTTCAGGAAGTCTTCCCATCTTAATCTGCTGACAGACATCTCTTTTCATCTCGTCCATATTGCTAAAACCCGATTTTGATATACAAGATTTACAAAACATCTCCCCCCAGGAATTCATGTAAATAGCCGAATATTCCATAACATTTTTGAGGTTTTTGGAAGCGTAGAGATTAATGGAGATAAATAAGGAGACAATCTTATCTTTAACCAGAAGTTCCTTGAAACTGACATTCTCCTTTAAATCGGAATGGAAAAAATCATACATTGCCTTATAAAGTTTTTTGATATCATCATAGGTGACATAGGTTGGATTGGGAATAAGATTAATAAGGGTATGTTCAGTGTACAGACTGTTGTTGATCATCCACGCACCGATCTCTTCTATGGTTGAGGCGACATATAGTGCTTCTTCACTATAAATCTGTTTTGAACTTTTGTTAATCAGATACCACTGAGGTGTCTTTCCCTGTTTGAGTTCATATTTCAAATTCAGCCCCTGGAAATGCCGGTCTCCCCTTGAAACCAGCAGCACCTTGCCGATCTTTCCAGGCTGTTTTGAAAACTCAATCCAAACCTTTCTACCCAGAACGGTCCTGTCTTCAGCAGAAATCATGGCACGTTCATGGAAATTTCTATCAAATGTTTTGCTGACCTTTTTGTATTTTTTGATCATATATTTTTCAATGGTTGCGGAAAGTCGTACGATATTATGATATTGCCACTCCTTGAAACCACCGATTTCATAGATTCGCTCTTTATCCCAGTTCCATTTTTTAATGCATTTTTGCAAAAGAATCTTTCTTAGACCAAAG
>JAAEMC010001079.1 GCA_024225895.1 Desulfobacteraceae bacterium
AGATCAGAAAAAAATCTTTACCAAAGCCAAGGGATATCTAAACAAGCCTTACCTGATAATGGATCTTAAGCAGGCATTGCGATCTTTATTTTATTGATCGGATTTCACAAAAGATATTTTATCAAGAAAAAACCACCTATCAGCAGAATAAAAAAGATGATGGCCAATATATTGAAATAGCGGTCTATGAATTTTTGAATGCTTGGCCCAAACAGGTAGATCAGACCTCCTACGAGAGCGAACCGTAACGTTCTGGAAAAGACGGAAGCCACCACAAAAATAGGAAAGCTAACCCCAAACGCTCCGGCTGATATTGTAAATAACTTATAGGGAAGTGGTGTAAATCCTGCCATGGAAACAGCCCATGCATCCCATTTCTGGTACAAAGCTGCAATATATTCAACCTTGCTTTCAAGACCATAAAAAGTAATAATTCCATTACCGACCAAATCCATGAACTGCCAGCCGATCATATAACCGATACAGGCCCCGATAACAGACCCAACGCTACAGACCGCTGCAAACCAAAATGATTTTTTAGGGGCGCCAACAGCCAATGCAATTAATAAAACATCTGGAGGGATAGGAAAAAATGAGGCCTCACATAAAGAGAAGAAAAAAAGAGCAATCACCCCACCAGGTCTTTGGGCCCAGGAAAGGACCCAATCATAAAGCCTTCTTAGCAACTATTCCTCCCAACCATGCTGACCGATGAGTTTAACAAATCGGCATCCCCCCAGGTTGGTAGTCTTGAAGCCTTCACTTGTTTTTTCAAGTTTTATCAATTCCTGGGAAAAACTTCCGCCAACCGGCATTACCAGTTTGCCGCCTTCAGAAAGCTGCTCAATGAGCGGTTTAGGGATCTGCTGACCTCCCGCAGTCACCATTATGGCATCAAATGGACTTTCTTCCTTCCAGCCCTGGGTGCCATCTGAATATTTTGTAACAATATTATGATATTTCAGCTTATCAAAAAGCCTTCTACTCTGCGAAAAGAGTGTATTATTTCTTTCAATGGTATAGACCCGGTATACTATCTGTGCCAGAACCGCTGCCTGGTAACCTGATCCTGTACCGATTTCCAGGATTCTCTCGTTGCCCTTCAATTCAAGACTTTGGGTCATTTCAGCAATAATAAAGGGCTGGGAAATGGTTTGCCCTTCTCCAATGGGAAGGGGGAAATCTCCATATGAACTGTCCACAAGGGCTTCACTGACAAATTCATGTCTTGGAACATTCATCATGGCATGGATAACCAAAGGGTCATTAACGCCCCTGGCAATTATCTGGTTTTCAACCATCTCCTTTCGCCAGGATGCGTATTTTTTAGGCTCATCATTCATGCAGATCTTAATACCAGCAACAACACGTTCAGTCAAGAAGAGACCAGCCTGCATCTGTACTCAATCTTGGCTTGATTTTTATAGTTGGCCCAAGTATTTATACTATTATGAAAGAACTCCATCAAATTGCAAAAGCTATTACCATTGCCCTAGTTATTTTTTCCATTGGCGTCACAGGGTTTATGATGCTTGAAGGATGGAGTTTTTCTGATTCAACATATATGACATCCATAACCCTCAGCACAGTAGGATTTATGGAGATCCACGAGCTAAGCAGTGCCGGAAGAATTTTTATTCAGCTATTGATATTTCTAGGTGCAGGTTATTATCTCTATCTTGCAAGTGTGATAATTGGTTCCGTGGTGGAAGGAGAAATGCAATCGATTTTGGGGAGAAAAAGATTGGATCAAAGAATTAAAAAATTAAAAAATCAGTATATCGGATGCGGATATGGCCGCATCGGAAGAACCCTGTGCAGTCTGCTCAGAGAAGAAACCAATGAGGTGGTCGTAATTGAAAAAGATCCTGAACTGATTGACATTCTAATCAAGGATAAAACCCATTACCTGCACGGGGATGCATCAGATGAAGATCTTTTACAAAAGGCTGGCATTGGGAAGGCTTCATTCATAGTGGCCGCGCTTGCAACAGACACTGCAAATGTTTTTCTGGTATTAACAGCCCGGCAATTAAATCCGGATATTTTTATTATGGCCAGGGCCAGTAATCCAAAGGTAAAGGACAAACTAATGGTGGCTGGTGCCAATATCGTTGAATCCCCATACGATGTTGGTGCGCTTTCAATGGGTCTGAGATTATTAAGACCCAGTGTCAGCAGTTTTTTAAATATTGCACTATCCAGAAAAAAAGAGGGGATTCAAATTGAGGAACTGTTTGTATCCAAGGATTCCAAATATACCAATGTCATGCTTAAAGACTCCGGTATCAGACAAGACTTTAATCTGATCATCATCTCAATTAAAAAGGCATCCGGCGAAATGTTATTCAACCCCTCTTTTTTAACCCTGATTGAATCTAACGACACTGTAATTGCCATGGGTCAAACAAAGGATCTTGAAAAATTCAGTAAAGCACTCAACCCGGAGGCCGCTTAAAAAACTAAATTTTATAGATGATACGTTGATCTGTTATAATTATATCGACGGTAAGCTTTCTAGACTCCATCTGGATCTGGTCTACGATCTGCTCTTCGTAGGCTAAAGACACCTTTCTGCAGGTTTCCGGAAGTTTGGTAATCAGTTTAGTATAGTAGTTATTACCAAATCCAATTCTTCCGCCTTTATCATCAAATGCCAGTCCCGGGATAATTGCAATGTCAACTTCTTCCAATGTTATTTTTTTACATTTTTCAGGATCCGGCTCCAGGATATCATTGGCATTTGTCAAAAGATCTCTGTCATAATTGCTTATTTTATAAAGGTTAATGGCATTTTTTGCATCGGTAAAAACAGGCAGTGCAATGCCCTTTTCAATCTGAAGCGCTTTTTTAATAATTCCCTCGGTCGGCATTTCATTTAAAGTTGGGGTATATAAAAATGCCAATTGTGCTTCCATGAAATTTGCGAACTCAAACAGCTTATGCTCAATCACTTTATATTTTTCTAAAAGCGCTTCTTTTGTACGGCCTTCAAGGCGTTCCGCTACTTGAGCCAGAATACTGATTTTTCCGTTCTTAATTTCGTCCATAGAAATCTTTCCTTTATTATTCAAAACAAAGTTTTTAGCAAATATTATACACAAGTCGTAAATTGTCAACCTGCAATAATTATTGACTGTTTTCAAGGGCCATGCTATCTGAGTAAAATTGTTGAAGAATGTGTTAAATTAAGAACTTAAGCGTTTATTAAACGAAAAAAAATAAGGAATGAAATGCTTGACTTAAAATATATCATAAACAATCTTGAAACAGTTAAAAACGGTTTAAACAAAAGGGCCAGTAAAATTGATGTAAATGCTCTGTTAACACTGGACACACAACGCAAAGAACTTTTACTTGAGATTGAATCTTTGCGCCATAAAAGGAATGTTGTATCAGACGAAATTGCACAGATGAAACGGCAAGGAAAAGATGCTCAGGACAATATTACAGAAATGCGCAAGGTATCTGATAGCATTAAGTCTCTTGACAAAAAATTATCTGAAACAGAAGAAAAAATTCATGGTTTCCTGATTACGATACCCAATCTTCCACATGATGATGTTCCAAAAGGCAAAGATGATACGGAAAATCGGATTGAAAAAACTTTTAGTACCCCCAAAACATTTGATTTTGAAATTAAAGCCCATTGGGAACTGGGCGAAAGTTTAGGGATACTTGACCTGGGCCGTGCTGCCAAAATAACCGGATCACGATTTCCATTGTACCTTGGAAGCGGGGCTAAACTTGAAAGAGCACTGATCAATTTCATGCTGGACATCCAGACCACTGAGAATGGATACAAGGAAACACTTCCCCCGTTCATTGTAAACAGGCAATCCTTGACCGGGACAGGACAGCTGCCAAAGTTTGAAGAAGATCTCTTCAAGATAGAAGGATGGGACTATTATCTGATACCGACTTCTGAAGTTCCCATGACCAATATTTATGCCAGTGAAATCATTGAAGAAAAAAATCTTCCTATTAAGTTCACAGCCTATACGCCGTGTTTCAGATCAGAAGCAGGGTCTTACGGAAAAGATACAAAAGGATTAATCCGTCAGCATCAGTTCAATAAAGTGGAATTGGTAAAATATACTACCCCTGAAACCTCATTTGACGAATTGGAATCACTTCTGGCCAATGCTGAAACAATCTTACAACGACTGGAACTGCCATATCAAGTGGTGACATTGTGTACAGGAGATCTTGGATTTTCCGCGACCAAAACCTATGATATTGAAGTTTGGATGCCTGGTCAGGATAAATACAGAGAAATATCTTCCTGCAGTAATTGTCTGGATTTCCAGGCAAGGCGCGCCGGGATACGATACAGACCTACCCAAAAGAAAAAACCTGAATTTGTCCATACATTAAATGGATCCGGTCTTGCCGTAGGCAGGACATTTGCCGCCATTCTTGAAAACTATCAGCAAGAAAACGGCACGATAATCATTCCGGAAGCCTTGGTGCCGTATATGGGAGGCCAGAAAACAATTGAAAATGAATCTTGATATGATCCCCGAAGCGATAAAGCCCTATCTGATTCCCGAACCCAAAGGTGAACTTTATTATAAATGTTTAGGATGTGATTCGCAATTTTCCATCGACAACCTATTATACGTCTGCCCTGAATGCGGCCAGGTTTTATTACTTCATTATCGGAATGCTGCTGACCTTAAGAATATTTCAGGCAAAACATGGCAACAAATATTCGATTTTAGAAAACTGCTGAAAACCCCTGCCTTGAAGGGCATTTACCGATATCATGAGTTTATCGGCCCATGTATTCCCCTTAACTCTATTATCTACCTGGGTGAAGGTCATACACCGGTTGTCGAAGCCAATGAACACCTAAAAAACAAGGCAGGAATCCGCTTCTTTTACAAAAATGATGGCCAGAATCCCAGTGCATCCTTTAAAGACCGGGGTATGGCCAGTGCACTGTCCAGTATTAAATATCTTCTGGATCAAGGGAGAGTCTCCGATGTGATTGCTGTTTGCGCCTCCACAGGTGATACTTCTGCAGCAGCTGCTTTGTATGCATCCTATCTTTACCCCCTTGTCAAATCAGCCGTGCTTTTACCCCATAAGAAAGTGACTGCCCAGCAGCTGTCACAACCTCTAGGCAGCGGGGCCAGTGTTTTTGAAATACCTGGGGTTTTTGATGATTGTATGAAGGTGGTTGAACACCTTTCAAACAACTATTCTGTTGCACTTTTAAATTCTAAAAATGCTTGGCGAATCCTGGGCCAGGAATCTTATTCATATGAAATTGCCCAGGATTTTGACTGGGACATGGCAGACAAGGTTGTTGTAGTACCCATTGGAAATGCCGGAAATATTTCAGCGGTAATGAACGGATTCATCAAATTTTATGAGGTAGGGATTATTGATGCGCTGCCAAAAATAATCGGCATTCAATCCGAGCATGCAGACCCTGTCTATAAATATTATCTTGAACCTGATGAGAACAAACGAAAATTCAAACCTGTTAATACCAAACCCAGTGTGGCCCAGGCAGCCATGATTGGTAATCCGGTATCAATGCCGCGTGTCATTCAAATTGTGAAAAACTACAATGAATTAGCCGGGCAGCAGCGGGTTAATTTTGTACAGGTCACAGAACAATCCATTATGGACTGGCAGCTTGAAGCAAACCAGAACGGCCATATCACCTGTACACAAGGTGGAGAATGCCTTGCCGGGCTGCATATTGCTGTTAAACAAAACATAGTATCAAAAAATGAAACAGCAATTCTTGATGCCACTGCCCATGCCATAAAGTTTTCAGAATTCCAGAATCTTTATTTTGAAAAAAGCTTTCCCAAGGCTTACGAAGTTACATCAAACGCCCAATATCTTAATAAACCTTCGCTTATCCTACCGGATGATGGTAATATAGTCCCAAGCCAGGAAAAAAGGTTGAAAAAAGAACAACTTGAAACATTTGTTAAGGATATCTCCGGTAAAATTGCAAAAAGGTTGAATCTAAAATCATCCAAATGATAAAAAATACGATTATTTCAAAAATATTGTTTTTTTGTCTGATCCTTATTTTTTATAGTCCTTCTTTTATCATGGCAGGCACAAAAGGTGTCAAAACATCCTATAAGCGGTATTCAATTTTTAAGGATAATAACGAAGATATCCTTTGTGAACCTTACATTGTTAAACAGGATGACTGGCTGTATAAAATATTCAGGAAAAAAGGTGAAATTTCTGAAAAGGATTTCCCCCATTTTCTCTTTATATTTAAAAACCTCAATCCCCAAATCAGTAATATTGACGCCATTGAACCCGGGGAAAAAATTCTCATTCCTTTAAAGAAAGTTAAAAAAGGAGAATTTAAACAAACCGCATCCGGTAGTATTGATGTACCTGTGGTTGAATTTTCCAGCTTATCAGATGATTTAGATCTGGCACCCTTTCTAAAAAAACATAAAATTAAAAAAGGGGAGAGTCTTTCGAAACTTCTGGAAAAAAATTTTCTTCAAAAAAGCGGTTCAATCAGCAAAGAAGGGATAAAAGCACTGAAACTTGCCAACCCGGGCATTAAGGATATGGATCTGATCTTTGAGGGTTCGAATATTTACCTTCCTGAGACAGCTATACTTTCTCAACCCTGGTTTCAATCGCTGATCTCGGGCAATGGTATGAAAGTTATGCCTCAGCCCGAACAAACAAAAGAATACAAAGATGAAAGTATTCTTGAAATAATCACAGAACCCCCAAAAAAAAAGCTGCCACAGTATCAGTTAAAAGATTACCAACTGACCCAGCTAAAAAAATATGCGGCATTGATAGACGGGGTATTGCTAAAAAGCGGAAAATTCTATTTCCCGGGACAAAACGGGCAGGATACTTCATTGGACCTTTCATCAACACCTGTCATTGAAACTAAAGATGGCCAGAAAATACTGATACTGTCTGAAAAAACTTTTGATGAACAATTACTTAAAAATGTGAAATCATTCTGGCAGAATCTCAGAACCCAGCATATTGCAGAGGCCATTGAGCAGAGCCGAAAACTTAAAGCTAAATCAGAACCGGAAAAAATGGAGAAAAAGCCTGGACCCTGGAAAAATATCAAAACAATTAATTTTAAAAAAATATTGCAGATTCTTATTCCCAAAACAGGTAACGACTATATTGAAGACTCAAAAATTATGTTTTTAATCAATAATATTGAGATTGAAGCATCCTTCGGACGAATTGCAAGACCTGAAGGAAAGGATATTCTGATCAACTTTGGCAATATTTACGGAGATGCATTAAACATTATTGAAAAAAAAGGATTTCAGATCGTTTCAATTGAAAAAAAAGAAACCAGGGAATCCTTTATTACCCGAATCCTTGAAATTATTGGATTTTCAATTTGGAAAGATCCGTCCTTTTTCACCAGGGAAAAAGTGAAGATTATTCCGGGCATATATGCTATGAAAGAAAAAAAGAAACTCTTTATCGCAAAAACGAAATTTAAACCCGAAACAACCCGATTCCTTGAAAAAGAAAATGTTGACCTCATCATCGTTGAATAGCAATCTACCGACAAGGAGAGCCAGATATGCGAAAAAGCCTTTTATCATTTATTTGCCTTTTTTTACTCATCTCTTGTGCAGCTAAAGAACAAGGACCAGACCCGAAAAAAGTTGCCATTGCCGTCCAAAGAGAAGGTGAAGTATATCTTACCCGGGGTAGATACACCATGGCATTGACCAAACTTTTAGAAGCTGAAAAGACCTTACCCGATAATCCACATCTTCAAAACAGCATTGGGTTAGCCTATTTGGGAAAAGAAAGATATGATCTTGCTGAAAAGACTTTTCGAAAAGCTTTGAAAGAATCTCCGGATTACGTGGCTGCTAAAAACAATCTGGGAGCAGCCTTGCTCAAACAAAAAAAATATAATATGGCTATTGCCACTTTTGAAGAAATCCTGGATATTGTTCTTTATGCCACCCCTCATTATCCCCTTTCAAATCTGGGATGGGCCTATCTTGGGAAAAACCAGTATACCACCGCAATTAAATATTTTGAAAAGGCATTGAATTTAAACCCCGCATACACCACTGCAATGCATGGAATTGCCCAGACCCATATCCAATCTGGCAAGATTACGCTTGCCATTAAATATCTCAATAAGATGCTGAGAAAAAAGCCTGAATCCGCAATGCTTCATTCTGATCTGGCACAAGCCTATGAATTAACGGGTGAAATTGGAAAGGCTAAAAGATCCTGGGAAACCGTGCTCAGACTTGTGCGGGCCAACACCCCACTTGCCAGAGAGGCGGAAAAAAGGCTGGACGCACTCATTAATTAGTAGCTGAATGAGAGAACCATAGCAAATCGCAGAATAACGTTCCGATAAGTGTTATTGCCATTTCTACCCTTAAATAAAAAAAAATCGGTTGATACAAAATTGATTTGCTTTTAAGTGATTCCATTTATTTATTTTGTTTTTCGAAAACATATTTTTG